>NZ_NQYG01000018.1:0-100659 GCF_002878485.1 Pseudomonas sp. AD21 | reverse complement strand
CCGCCTTCGCGAGCAAGCCCGCTCCCACGTTGGTTTTGCATTGCCATGGCAAGAAATGCGCCGCAAATCCGATCGAACTCACGGCAAACCGTCCGGGTCAACCATCCATACCCGCCATGAGACCCCGGAGATTTGTGATGACCGACTACCCAAAACCACCCTTTCCCGCCCAAGCCCAAGCCGTTCCCGGTGCGCAACGAAAAATGGAGCCGTACCCCGATTGTGGTGAACAAAGCTACGTCGGTTCCGGACGACTGACCGGCAAGATTGCACTGATCACCGGCGCCGACAGCGGCATCGGTCGCGCCGTGGCGATTGCCTTCGCCCGTGAAGGCGCGGACGTTGCCGTGGCCTACCTTGATGAACATGACGACGCCAAAGAGACCGCGCGCTGGGTCGAACAGGCCGGTCGTCAGTGCCTGCTGCTGCCCGGCGACATCGCGCAAAAAGCTCATTGCCAGGCGCTGGTGGACAAGACCGTCGAACGCTTCGGGCGCATCGACGTGTTGGTCAATAACGCCGCGTTCCAGATGACCCACGAAACCTTTGAAGAAATCCCCGACGAAGAATGGGTGATGACCTTCGACGTCAACATCACGGCGATTTTCCGTCTGTGCCAGGCGGCGATCAAACACATGCGCCCCGGTGCGTCGATCATCAACACCAGCTCGGTCAACTCCGACCTGCCCAAGCCGACCCTGCTGGCCTATGCGACCACCAAAGGCGCGATTGCCAACTTCACCGGCGGCCTCGCACAGATGCTCGGCCCAAAGGAAATCCGCGTGAACTGCGTCGCCCCCGGCCCGATCTGGACACCGCTGATCGTCTCGACCATGCCGGATGACGAAGTGCAGAACTTCGGTGGCAATACCCCGCTAGGCCGCCCCGGGCAACCGGTGGAAGTGGCGCCGATCTATGTGCTGTTGGCCTCGGATGAAGGCAGTTACATCACCGGTCAGCGCTATGGCGTGACGGGCGGCAAGCCGATGCTGTAAGCATTCATGAGCTTTGTCATCTGGATCGCGGTGCTCGGTGCCGTTTTGCTGACCCTCGCGCTGACCTCTTCGTATCTGCGCTGGATGCCGGTCACCACGTCGGCCGTGTGCCTCTTGTTGGGCATCGGCATTGGTCCGAGCGGCCTCGGCCTGTTGAAGCTGTCGGTGGAAAACGCCTCGGTCTGGATGGAACACCTGACGGAAGTCGCGGTATTGTTTTCGCTGTTTGTTTGCGGACTGAAGCTGCGTCTGCCGTTGCACGGCAAGCGCTGGCGGATCGCATTCGGGCTGGCGGGACCGGTGATGGTATTGACCATCGCCGGGGTCAGCCTGTTGCTGCATTGGGGTTTGCAATTGGCTTGGGGATCGTCGCTGCTGATCGGCGCGATCCTGGCACCGACCGATCCGGTGCTCGCCGCGCTGGTGCAGGTCAACGATGCGCGGGATGTCGACAGTGTGCGTTTTGGCCTTTCCGGTGAGGCTGGATTGAACGACGGGATTGCCTTTCCGTTCGTGATTCTCGGGCTGCTGCTGATTCATGGCGAAGGCAGTTCCGGCGAGTGGCAGGACTGGTTGTTGCGCAGTCTGTTATGGGCGGTTCCCGCAGGACTGCTGACCGGGTACTGGATGGGGCGCGGCATTGGGCGGGTGACACTTTCGCTACGCATCCGTAACGACGACAGTACGCTGAGCCCGAATGATTACCTGGCGCTGTCGCTGATAGCGCTGGCTTACGTCGGCGCAGACGCCATCGGCGGTTATGGTTTTCTGGCGGTGTTCGCCGCTGGCCTGGGCTTGCGTCAGGAAGAAGTGAAATCCACTGGCGCCAGCCAGCCACCCGCTGAACACCTGGTGCAGCCGGTGGTCGGTCATCAGAACATCGAGCCGCAACATGCGGTGCACGGCAATACCGAACGGCTGGAGAGCAGTCAGGTCGCCGCCGGGATCATGATGGGCGACATGCTGTCGTTTGGCAGCCTGGTGGAACGGGCAATGGAAGTGTTTCTGGTGACCCTGCTCGGCGTGGTGTTGGTGGCACATTGGGACTGGCGGGCGCTGCTGGTGGGCGCGGTGCTGTTCTGCGTAGTGCGTCCAGCCTGCGTGGCGCTGATGCCGTGGGGCGCATTGCTCGACGCGCGTCAGCGGCTCTTGATCGGCTGGTTCGGCATTCGCGGGATCGGCAGCCTGTTCTACCTGTTTTATGCCTTGAACCATGGCCTCAGCGCCCCGCTCACCACACTGTGCACCGACATTACGCTGTCGGTGGTGGCACTGAGCATTTTGCTGCACGGCATCAGTACTCAGCCGCTCCTCGCCCGCTACGAACAACGGCAAAAACGAAAAGCCTGATTTTTCCGCGCGTGTTCTCGGGTTAATCCATCGAACTTTCTTCTAAAAATAAATGGATCCGCCTGCAGATCCTGGCAGTCACAACCATAACCCCTCGCTGGATGCACTCGGCGGGGTCCGGCAGGTTCGGTTCCCCTGCGGCTCGCAGCCCATGAAAAGGAATCTTTGAATAACAAGGTTACGGTCATGAAAGAATGCTCGACTCCTGCACAAATCAAGGCTTGCAGGGCTTTGGCCCTGGAACGCAATCGTCAATTGTTCGAAGACGCCCACGCCCTCAACCGAACGGCTCACGAGCTGCTGGAAGCGGACAACCTGGATATCGAACAATTTGAGCGTTATCGAGCATTGCGCCGCAAAGCCGATGCGAAGTTCGAGGAAGCCATCGACCATTTGTGTGTCCTCAACGAGGACTTTCCACCGATTCCGATGTCGCCGCATCACTCGCAGGAACTGCGGCGGCAGCTTGAAACCGTCGAATAAACCGCACAAAAAAAGCCCGGCTGTGAAGTCCGGGCTTTTTCTTTGGGCGGCGATCAGGTCCCGGGATTGGTCACCTGAATAAACACCGCATAAGTCCCCAGCAGCATCCAGAACGTGGCAAAAATCCACGGTGTGCGCACCGAAAACAACAGCGACTTGCGATAGCCCTTGTGGCTCCACTCCATTTCACTGAACAGCGGCGACTCGTCGTAGGCCAGGCCCATGATCGGCTCGCTGCGCAACAACTCGCTTTGTTTGTAGTGCCAGTGGTCGATGATGTCGTAAGCAGCACGAATGCCGGGCCAGGCGTTGAGCGAACTGAGCAGCCCGAGCAGCGCCAGAAACGGCGGCACCACCAGGGTGAACAGCTTGCCCCATTCCGGGTTGAGATTGGCCATGCACGACGCAAAAGCAATCACCAGAAATGATTGCGCCGCCAGATAGGCATCGGTGCGATTGGCGAGGATGCTGGTTTCGTACTGGATTTCCTTGCGATAAAAATCCAGCCGTTCCTTGGGGGAACCGAACATTTTCGCGTTGTGTTCGGTCAGCACTTCTTCGGCGGTGGGCTGGGTCAGTATGCGAGGCAAGGGACGCACGCTCCGGGGCAGGGAAAGTGTTTAGAAGCGCCCCCTCACGCACTAGTTCAGCCGGATCTGTCGCCCGGTCATTTCATCGACTGGGCAATGATTTCCACAAGATTGAGTTGGGTGAACGGCTTGGGCAGACGCGGCAGTTGAGCCGCAAAGCCTTCCAGGCGTTCGGCGTATCCGGTGGCCAGAATGATCGGCAGGTCCGGTTTGAGCAGACGCACCGCATGGGCCAGTTGCGCACCACTCATCTGCGGCATGGCCATGTCAGTGATCAGCAGGTCGATGACTTCTCCCTGATCGAACAGCATCAGCGCATTGGCTCCAGAGGTGGCACTGACCACGCGATGCCCGAGGTCTTCGAGCAGCAACGTGGTGCTGGTCAACACCAGCGAGTCATCGTCCACCACCAGCACACTGAGTCGCGGCACCGCCGCCGGTTCAGTGCCCGGATACACCGATGACCTGGTTACGCCGCCCGCCGCGACCGGCAGCCAGAGTTCCGCCACCGTGCCGTGCCCCTTCTGGCTCTTGAGAATGAAGCAGCCACCGAGCTGTTCGATGAATCCGTGCACCATCGACAACCCCAGCCCGGTGCCCTTGCCCAGGCCCTTGGTGGTGAAAAACGGGTCCCGGGCCGACGCCAGCGTGTACTCGTCCATGCCTTCACCGGTGTCGACCAGACTCAGGCAGACATAACGCCCCGCGGCCAGGCTGGAATGGTTTTGTTCAAGGACGACTTCCGGTCGTGCACTGATCACCACGCTGCCGCCATCGGGCATGGCATCCCGGGCATTGGTCGCCAGATTGAGCACCGCCAGTTCCAGTTGGTTGGTATCGGCCAGCACCGGCTCCAGCCCTTCGGGCAGCGACGTTTCGATGCTGATCCCCGGGCCCAGCGAACTGCGCAACAGCCCGGTGAGGCCTTGTACCAGTTGTGCGACGTCGACCGGCTCGGTCTTGAGTTCCTGACGCCGGGCAAAGGCCAGCATGCGCTGGGTCAGCGACACGCCGCGCAATGCACCCTGGGTGGCGTTTTCCAGCAGACGGTTGATTTTCGGGTCATCACCGACGCGCTTGCGCAGGATCTCGAGGTTGCCGAGGATCACGGTCAGCAGGTTGTTGAAGTCATGGGCGATGCCGCCACTGAGTTGGCCGATGGCCTGCATCTTCTGTGCCTGGAACAATGCTTCACGAGTTTTTTCCAGCGCCTGCTGCGACTGATGTACCTCCGTCACGTCGCGGGTAATCTTGGCGAAGCCGAGCAGCGTCCCGGTATCGCCGCGGATGGCATCGACCACCACATGCGCGAAAAACCGGCTGCCATCCTTGCGCACCCGCCAGCTCTTGTTTTCGAAACGCCCTTCCCGCGCTGCGGTCTCCAGCGCCCGTTGCGGCTCGCCGTGCTCACGGTCCTCAGCGGTGTAGAAAATCGAAAAATGCTCGCCGATGATCTCTTCCGGCCGATAGCCCTTGATCCGCTGCGCGCCCTGATTCCAGTTCGACACCCGACCGTCAGGGCTGAGCATGTACAGCGCGTAGTCGGTCACCCCCTGCACCAGCAGACGGAACTGCTGCTCGCTTCGCTTGAGGGTTTCTTCGGCCATCTTGCGGTCGGTCAGGTCGCGGGTGATCTTGGCAAAGCCCAGCAGCGTCCCGTCCGGATCGATGATCGGATCGATCACCACATGGCACCAGAAGTGTGTGCCGTCCTTGCGTACCCGCCAGCCCTCGCCTTCGAATCGCCCTTCGCGGATCGCCGTGTCCAGTGCGCGTTGCGGTAAGCCGGCAGCGCGATCCGGCGCGGTGTAGAAACGAGAGAAGTGCTCGCCGAGAATCTCTTCCTTTTCGTAGCCCTTGAAGCGTTTGGCGCCGGAGTTCCAGCTGGTGATGATGCCGTCCGGGTCGATCATGTAAATCGCATAATCAACCACCGCATCGATCAGCAGACGAAAACGCATCTCCTCGATCGCGGCGGTTTTGCTCGGGTTCTCACTCATCAGGTTCACCGCTGGTTTTTGTTAGCCCAAGTATGCGGTAAAGCGACACCTTGGGAAGTGCAAACACGCTTCAATCGATGGCCACGGGTTCGATCTTCAACGATTTACGTATTTGACAATGCGAGAGTACAAGGCGTTGTAAACAAATTCGGGAATCTGCTCGGCATATTGAGCGGTTTTTTGCAGGGCCAGATGGCACTCCTTGATCATCTCGTCACGCTCGGCAAGGCTGTTGACGGTGTTGCTCGCAATGCTTTCATAAGTATCGTAGCTGTACGGTTGTCCGGTCGAAGTCAGCTCCAGAGCACCCTGCGCGTTTCGTGTGCAGGTGCTGTGCCCGCGCAGCACGCGTTCCTTCAACGCACCCAGTCCGCGCTCATAGAGGTAGATCTGCGATCCCTCAACGGTTTTTGCCGCGTCCTCGAGTTGGCAGATCACTGCATGGGCGTTGTTCATGCTGGTTTTCAGATCCGAAGACCTGACAAACCGTTCCAGTTCCGACTTCTCCAGGCTTTTCAACCCGCGCTTGACGTTCGACAGAAAAGCAAAGGCATGCCCGCACGCAACAATGTGAGCTTCCAGCTGATAACCGCTTGCCGTGGCAGCGCTCGGCAGCGCGGCAAATTCGATGCTGTCGAAGGCGCACTCGATGATGATGTCGAGTTTGCGCCGGAAAGCTTCCTCGAAAAGTTTGCCGCACACCTCTCTCACAAAGTCCTCACTGTGTTCATAGGCATGCAGTTTGCCCAGCTTGACCATTTGCGCGTATTGAGGGTGCTCTTCGCGATATTCCGGTTTGTACAGGCGCACATAGTTGGCGTATTGGCCCGACGTCAGCAGACTCTTTTCCAGCAGATAGGTTTTGCCTGAGGCCTGGACGCCAGCGGTAATCAGCATTCGCGGGATGGTCTCGGCGGTTTTGCCGGAGAACAGTGTGGCGCTGATCTTGTTGAAGGCCTGGATGACGTCGGCGGGGCTGTAGGTGTAAGCGGTGGTGACGGTCATGTTTTGATGTCCTTATCAAAATATCGAGGGCAGATTCAGGTCTGCCTTCTCAATAAAGCCTGATTGCGGACGTTGCGCAAAGAGCGTATCACGACAAGATATGTCACTGATTTTATGATGAGTTTTCCTACGCCAGCATCGAAAAAGACCCACCTCTCCTGGGCTATAAACGGACAGAATGTACCGCTTCATCCTGCCTGGATCGTTGCGTTTTCGTCTGTGCCGAGGGACCACCAGCGTGGCAACAGTTGCTGAATACGCGGTTCGGCAAAGCGGTCGTCGATCAGCATCACCACGCCGCGATCCTGTCGCGTGCGGATTACCCGTCCGGCGGCCTGCACCACTTTCTGCACGCCGGGATACAAATAGGTGTAGTCGTAACCGGCACCGAAAATCGCCGCCATGCGCCGCTTCAACTGCTCGTTGACCGGGTTGAGCTGGGCCAGACCCAACGTCGCAATGAACGCTCCGATCAGACGGGCCCCGGGCAAATCGATGCCCTCGCCGAATGCACCACCCAACACGGCGAAGCCGACGCCCTGGCTCTCGGCGGTGAATTGGTCGAGAAACGCCTGTCGCTGCCCTTCCGCCATGCCCCGCGACTGCTGCCACAGATTGATCTGCGGATGGCGTTCGGCGAGCAGCGTCAGCACCTGTTGCAGGTAATCGAAGCTGCTGAAGAACGCCAGATAATTGCCCGGGCGCTCACTGAACTGGCGGGCGATCAGTTCGACAATCGGTTCCAGCGACGCCTGACGGTGGTTGAAGCGCGTGGAGATCCGGCTGACGATCTGCACCTGTAATTGTTCAGCGCTGAAAGGTGATTCCACGTCGATCCATACCGTGTCGGCAGGTGTACCCAGCAAATCGGCGTAATAGTGCCGTGGGCTCAGCGTCGCCGAGAACAGCACGCTGCTGCGCGCCGCTTTCAGCCGTGGACCGATGAACGCGGCCGGCACCACATTGCGCAGGTACAGCTGCGACAGCGGCCGTTTGCGCTCGAGGTCGCGCTTGCTGATGTCGAACAGGTAATGCTCGTCGAACAGTTCCGCCACCCGACCGAACTGCAACATGTCGAAATAGAAGGCCTGCAGGGCGCTGTCGAGTCCCTGCGGATGATCGTTGAGGTAATCGCCAATGGCAGCGCTGCACAGGGACACCGCTTGCAGCAGTTTCTCCGGAGCCTTGTCGTAAGCCTGGTACGGCGCCAGTTGCGGCTGATGCAGCGCGTTCCATTCACGGTTGAGCCGTTGCAGGGATTTCTTCAAGGCTTCAGGGGCAGACTTGCGCACGCTGGCCAGCGCGGCCTGATCGAGACTGGCGCTGTACATCGACCGCCCGCGTTCGACCAGGTTGTGCGCCTCATCGGCCAGGACCGCGACTTTCCATTGATTGAGCTGGGCGAGGCCGAACAGCAGCGCGCTGAAATCGAAGTAGTAGTTGTAGTCCGCCACCACCACGTCGGCCCAGCGGGCCATTTCCTGGCTCAAGTAATACGGGCACACCGTGTGCTGGCGGGCCACCTCGCGCATCGCCGCCTGATCGAGCAGATTGATCCGGCTCGCCGCTTCACGGGCGGCGGGCAGGCGATCATAAAAGCCCTGGGCCAACGGGCAGGACTCGCCGTGACAGGCCTTGTCCGGGTGTTCGCAGGCCTTGTCCCGGGCGACCATCTCCAGCACTCGCAAGGGCAGGCTTTCACCCTGTTCGAACAACACCTGACTGGCATCCAGTGCCAGTTTGCGCCCCGGGGTCTTGGCGGTCAGGAAGAACACCTTGTCCAGTTGCTGCGGCGCCAGCGCCTTGAGCATCGGGAACAGCGTACCGAGGGTCTTGCCGATTCCGGTGGGCGCCTGAGCCATCAAGCAGCGGCCGGTGCTGACCGCTTTGAACACCGATTCGGCCAAATGCCGCTGGCCGGGGCGAAAGTCCGCGTGGGGAAAGGCCAACGCCTGCGCCGCCCGATTCCGCGCTTCGCGATGGGCCATTTCCTGCTCGGCCCAGTCGAGGAACAACCGGCACTGCGCCTCGAAAAAAACCTGCAAGTCTGAGGCGCTGAAAGCCTCGACCAGGCAGGTTTCCTTCTCGCTGACGATGTCGAAATACACCAGCGCCAGATTGATCTGCTCAAGCGCGAGCTTGCGACACATCAGCCAGCCGTAGATTCTCGCCTGCGCCCAGTGCAGCAGGCGATGGTTGGCCGGTTGCTTGCTCAGGTCGCCGCGATAGGTTTTGACTTCTTCCAGGCAGTTTTGCGCCGGGTCATAGCCGTCTGCCCTGCCCTTGACCTTCAGTTGCAGAAATTCGCCTTCGAGCGCCATTTCGCTCTGGTATTTGTCGCTACGCCGCGAGGCCACAGTGCGGTGCCCGAGCATGCCTTCGAGCGCTGTCGGCGACGGGGTAAAACGCAGGTCAAGGTCGCCGGTCTTGGCAGTGAACTCACACAACGCGCGCACCGCAATGTTGTAGCTCAAACGCTCTGCTCCGCCCATTGCACGTAACACACGGCGACCGGCATCCGGTGTTCGTGGCAGAACTCCAGCCAGCGCAGTTGATTGTCCTGCAAGCGGTCACCGGGACCTTTGACTTCAATCATCCGGTAGGTCCTGTGCTGCGGCCAGAACTGGATCAGGTCCGGCATGCCGGCGCGGTTGGCCTTGATGTCGAGCAGCAGGCGATTGAACCAGTGCTTGAGGTGTTCGGCCGGCAGACAGGCCAGCGCTTGCTCAAGCAGCTCTTCATTCAAAGCGCCCCAGAACACGAACGGCGACTGCACGCCCCATTTGGTCACGAAGCGCTCGCGAATGGTCGCGGCATACCGGCCGTCGTCGAGCTCGTCCAGACAGGCCTGGAACAGTTCGGCGCGGCGTTGCTGGAAGTCTTCATTGAGCAGGTCCACCGGCCCGCGTTGAAACGGATGAAAGAACGCCCCCGGCAGCGGCGCAAAGATCGCCGGCCAGCACAACAGGCCAAACAGCGAGTTGATCAGACTGTTTTCGACGTAATGCACCGGGCCGGCGTCTTCGTGCAGGTGCGCCTGAACGTAGCACTCCACCGACAGTGCCGGGTCGGTGCGCGGCAATTGCAGGTCGAGGCGTTCAACCGGTCGTGGCGCTTGTCGTTTAAGCGGTGGCCCGCCGAGTTTGCGCCGCAGTCGCGGCAGCATCCGTTGCAGGCTCTGCTGTTCGGCGGCGCTTTCCGGCGCCTGTTCGGCGAAGGTGGCGAGCTCCAGCGCCAGTGCGTATTCGCCGCAGCGCTCCAGCACCCGGATCACTCGCTGGCGGGCACCGGGGTACGCGCACTCGCGGTAAATACTCAGGGCCAGGGCAAACTCGCTGATGCGCTCGCAGTACTGGCCGATCTGGAAGAGCAGCTTGCCGCGCCGGCGTTGCAGCCACGGGTTGGCAAACTGCAGCGCGCTGACCTGTTCAACAATGGTTTGCAGCGGCTCACCGGCTTCGAAGCGCAGCTGGCAGTGATGCAGGAACAGGCAGGCATCGACGTCTTCACGGCTGCGCAGGCCGCGGGAGTCGGCGCAGAACTCGACTTTTTCGTAGGTGAAGATGCCGAGGTCGGCAAGGACGAATTCCGACCAGTCCTGATAAAGATTGCCGAAGAACATCAGGCGCAGGCGGTCGCACAGGTCCATGATGGTCAGGCTGAGCAAACGTTCGGCGAGCGTCGGCGCCCAGTCGGACAGACTGCGCGATTCAGTGAACTGCTCGGCCAGCGTCGGCAGCCAGTCGTCCTTGCGGCCCTTGGGTTGCTCGATGAAACTGCCGAACGTCTGCAGGAGTTCGGCCTTGAGCAACACGTCGAACACCTCCGTCACCGTCAACCGAGCCTGATCGTCGAGCCAGCCGTGACTCAGCAATGGTTGCGCGGCGTCGCTGATGTCACCGATTTCTGTGTAGTTGAGTTTGCCGAGGCGAAAATGCACGCCCTTGCGCATGACCATCCGCACCAGCAAACCCTGCGAGGCACGGGGCAGTGACTTGAAGTCGCGGATAAATCCGTGCTCGGATTCACTCATCACGTCGGCATAGCGAAGTTCAAGCCAATCAAGCACTTGCCGGAAGTTGTTGAGGTAATAGAACGGATCGTCGAGGGGGTTGGCTATCACGGGAATTCTGGGCCATGGCGGGCGAATACTGGTTATGCGTACAGATACCAGCTCTGCCCTGTGGCGTGCAAACGGAAATAGATCAATGGCGGCGGCAATCGGGATTTTTTCAGGGTGCCATCGAACTTTTCGCGGCTTGATGGCACCAACCGCGTTAGAGACCGACAACGGTCAATTGATATGGAATGAGGTATTAGAGGTGGGTATGAACATCAAGACTCTGGGTCTTCCCCTGGTGGTAGTGGCCCTGCTGGCATTGGCCGGCTGCTCGACACCGACCGTGGTGACCTTGCAGAACGGCACTCAGTATTTGACCAAGGACATGCCGAAAACCAAAAACAAGGACGGCTTCTATGAGTTCGAGGATATTTCCGGGGCCAAGGTGAAGGTGCGCTCCGATGAAGTGGCCACGGTGCGCAAGGAAGACTGACCGGTGCGCGTGGAGCTGCCGCCATGGCAGCTCCTGAATCCGGTGTTTACTCGGGCATCGTCAGGCCCAAAATGCTGTTATCGCAGCTGAAATACTGTTCACCCCGGCGCGCCAGTTCGGCTTGCAGGCGTCGGCAGCGTTCCAGATCCCGTTGGGTCATGCGGTCAATGCTCAGGTTACCGGTGGCTTGCGCTTGTTTGCTGTCACCCTGCCGAAACGTCACGAACGGCTGTTCGGGCTGAATCTGAAACAAACTTTTCTCTTCGACCGGTTCGACCGCTTCGGTCTTCGCAGGCTTGGGCAGTTGATCGGTACTGACCCCGTAACGGCTGAGAATCGAGGTTGGCGGCAGATCGGCCCAGGCATTGGCCGATAACAGCGCCAATCCGATAATCGCGACATACCCCTTGAACCTTCTCACGTGTGCATCTCCTGTACTCAATGGCGGCTAGCTATAGAACGTGTGTGCACGTGCTGGCTTTAGGCCGCTTTTACTGTTTGCAGAGCTTTTGAGTCAGGGTGTGGCTATCGAGTCACTTCCAATACCGAGTTAAATCCTTCGCGAGCAGGCTCGCTCCCACAAGGTCTATGTAAACGACACAGATCCAGTGTGGGAGCGAGCCTGCTCGCGAAGAGGCCCTTACCGGCGCCACCTCAACCTCAGGCGATCACAATGCCATCGGCGTGCAGACTGTTGAGCGCCACCCCGACCAGCGTCACCGAGTCATTGCCAAACGTCAGCACCGTGTCCTGCCCCACCGTCGTGGCATGGGCGCGGAAGTCGTCGGCGGGCAATACACCCTGCACGCCAAGGAACACCAGTTTGTCGTTGGACGTAAAACCGACCACCCGGTCCTGACCAAACGCGCCGTTGAAGAGGAACGTGTCCGCACCGCCCCCCGACTCCATCAGGTCATTGCCGGCGCCACCGACAAACACATCGTTGCCGGCACCGCCGATCAGGTGGTCATTGCCGTCCAGACCGAACAGCCAGTCACCCGTGGCATGCGCCTTGAGCGTGTCGGCGCCGCTGGTGCCTTTGACGCTGGATTCATACTGGGTGACGTTGTTGCCGACCTTCAGGCCGCTGGCCGTGACGCTGTGGGTTACGTCATCCTTGAACAGGCCCCAGAGAAAGCCCGGCTCCTTGGTGACGATGCTGCCGATGTCGCGGGTGATGCTGATTCCGCCGTTGGCGTCGCGGATGTACAGGTTACCGGCGCCGTCGTTGGCGAAGTCGAACTTGTTCACCGATTGCTGCAAGTCGAGGGTGTTGTTGCCGGCGCCGCCGAGGATGACGTTGTAGCCGCCACCATCACGGAAGGTGTCGTTGCCGGCGCGACCTTCGAGGTAGTCGTTGCCGCTGCCGCCCTGGATCAGGTCGTTGCTGTCGCTGCCGATGATGAAGGTGCTGCCCTTGTGGGTTTCGGCGTTGCGGTTCAAGTCCTGCACCCAGGTGTTGGCCCGCGCCGGGTCCGACAGGTTGGCGACGATGATCGTCGAGTCCTTGCTGGTCAGGTCGTAGAACTTCGACTCGATGATCCGGTTCATGCCGTCGCCGTACGCAGTCGGCAGGTGCGAGATCCAGGTCGGGATGTTGAGGATGGAGAACGGCAGCAGATTCCACGCGGTCGAGGCGTAGTGATCGTTGAAGCTGACAATGTTGTCGGTGGCCGATTCCTTGGGCGCATCGTGCACGCCGACCGAGGCGCCGGTGAAGGTCGAGCCGTCGAGGGCGCGGAATACCGGATCGTTTTCGTAACCGACGTTGAGCACCTTGTCAGTGCTGCTCTGGGTCGGCGAGGCGTAGGCGATGTAGTTGGAGTCGGCGAAGAACCCGCCCCACTTGCCGCCGCTCAGGTCGGCCATGCTGTTGACTGCCAGCCCGCCAAGGCTGTGGCCGCTGACCAGCACGTCCTTGCCGGTGAGGCCGTTGGCCTTGGCGAACGCCACCACATCGTTGAGCAGATTGCCGAACGCTTCGCCGACGTAGTTCTTGGCGTAATCCTTGGGACCGAAGGCCGCCAGCAGGTCGTTGATCACGTCGCCGATGGAGTCGAGGGTCAGGTTTTCCCGCGGGCCGCTGGTGCCGCGAAAGGCCACGCCGATTTCCGTGAGATGGCCCTGAGCGTCGTACTTGCCGAGGATTTCGACCTGCGCCGTGGTGTAACCGGCCTTTTCGCCGAAGAAGGTTCCCCGGGCGTCAGTCTTGCCGTCGTAACCCAACTGCGAAGCAGTGATGGGTGTCCAGCCCGCCTTTTTCACCGCGTCGAGGGCGAGTTTTTCCGAGTCGGGGTTCCACGGAATACCGGGGATCACCCCTTGCGAATCGGTGCCGCCGAGCAGCGCCGTGACCAGCGTTGCAGGCAGACCGAGACCGAAGCCATTGTGCTGATAGCCAGTGGCAAAGCCGTTATCGAGGTTGTGATAGGAATACAGCGTGATCGCCATGGCATCGCTGAACAACGCCTTGGAATCGGCTGTACCGAAGTTCTTGTAGTCATACACACCCATTGCCATTGCCTCTCTTTTGTTGGAATTGTCAGAGATAGCTCACAGCCAGGGCGCCCCTCACGGGCACGCCCCGGAGCATTTCAGTACTACTTGTTGCAGATTTTCCCCTGTGGGAGCGGGCTTGCTCGCGAAAGCGGCGTATCAGCGACAGCAATGTTGACTGACACGACCCCTTCGCGAGCAAGCCCGCTCCCACTTTGGAGCTAGGCGAAGACGAACGCCGAGTCCGACAGGTTAGCCACTCCAACCCCGACCAGGGTCACGGCATATTCGCCAATCTTCAGCACCGTATCAGCGCCGGACTGCGCAGCATGCTGCTTGTAGTCATAGCCCTGCCCCGCACCTTCGACGCCCATGAACACCAGTTTGTCGCTGCCCTGGTAGCCATTGATCGCGTCGAAACCGAACGCGCCGCTGAACAGGAAGGTGTTGTTGCCACCCACCGCCGTCATCACGTCGTTGCCGGCACCACCGACGAAGGTCACGTGGCCCTTGTCGCTGATCAGTTGGTCATCGCCACCCAGACCGAACAGCCAGTCACCGTCGGCGCTGGCGTGCAGCGCGTTGCCGTAAGCATCGCCGTTGAGCGAATGGCTGTACTGGGTCAGTTCGCTGCCATTGGTCAGTCCCTTGGCCGTCACGCCCCAGGTGATCTCCTTGCTGCCCCACCACGATCCCGACTCCTTGCTCACCAGCGCGCCGATGTCGCGGGTCATGCTGATGCCGCCATAGGCATCGCGCACGTACAGGGTGCCGTCACCGTCGTTGGCGAAGCTGAAGTTCTGCAATGGTTTCTGCAGTTCGAAGGTGTTGTGGCCCTGGCCACCGAGGAGGATGTTAAAACCACCGTCATCGCGGAAACGGTCATCGCCGCCCAGCCCTTCGAGGAAGTCGTTGCCCGCCCCGCCCTTGAGCCAGTCGTTGCCCTGGGTGCCGATGATGAATGTGCTGCCGGTGTGCGGCTCGCCGCTGCGCCCCAGATCCTCGACCCAGGTCTTGCCCCGGGACGCTTGCTCCAGGTTGGAGACGATGATGGTCGAGTCCTTGTGCGTCAGGTGGTAGAACGTCGAGTCGATCACCCGGTTCAAGCCATCGGCATACCCCAGCGAGCCATGGGCCGACCAGTTCAGCGGATTGACGATACTGAACGGCACCAGGTTCTGCGCGGTGGACGCGTAGTTGTCGTTGAAGTTGACGATATTGTCGGTGGTCGACTCATGCGGCCCGTCGTGTTTGCCCAGCGACCCGCTGCTGAACGTGGTGCCGTCCAGGGCGCGGAACACCGGATCGTTTTCGTAACCGATGTTCAGCACGTTGTTGCCGGTGCTGCTCTGGGTCGGCGAAGCGAATGCAATGTAGTTGGCGTCCTTGAAGAACCCGCCCCAGTTGCTGGTGCTCAACTCAGCCACGCTGTTGACCCCGAGACCGCCGAGGCTGTGGCCGCTGAACAGCACGTCCTTGGCCGCAATACCATTGGCAATGGCGAACGCAGCGACAGCCTTGAGCAGGTTGTCGAAGGCGTTTTTCGCGTATTGACTCGCGTAATCCGATGGCCCGATGGCGGCTAGCAGGTTGTTCTTCATGTCGCCGAAAGTGTCGCTGTAACCCAGCCCGCCGGTGCCACGAAAGGCCACGCCGATACCGACCAGCTTGCCGGCCGCATCGTACTTGCCGAGCACTTCGGCCTCGGCGCTGGTGAAGCCGTCCTTCTCGCCGAAGAACGTGCCTTGCGCCCCGACCTTGCCCTGATAACCCAGCGCCGTCGCGAAAACCGGCTTCCAGGCGGTGGCCGGCAAAGGCTGACCGGTCGGGGTGTAGGCATACAGCGTCAGCGCGATGGCGTCGCTGTACAACGCTTTGCCATCGGCATTTTTGTAATCGAACAATCCCATGTTGTGCTCTCTCTTCCTTCAAAAACGGCAGTCCCCTGCGGGACTGCCAGTACTCCTTCAGAACTGCCAGTCGAGGGTCAGACCCACACCGTGGTCCTTCTCGTTGTTACCGATCAGTCCGTTGTAATCCAGGTTGACCCGGACATCGCGATTGAGCGCCAGACCGGCACGCACGCCGACCACTGCGGCATCACGATCCATCGACACACTCTGCACAGTGAACGCGCTGTTGCCATTGGCGAACGCCAGGTGGCTGTCAGCATCGACGCTGCTCAGGTTGTGCTGCCAGCCGAGGGTTGCGCCCAATTCCAGCTGATGTTTCTCCGACAGCGCGAAGGTGCGCTTGGCGCGCACACCAAGGGTCGACAGCACCACATCGCGATTGTCTTCGCCGCCCTTGAGCGCCGCCGCATCACCCTTCTCGGTGAAGCTTTCGGTGTTCAGGTGCACGTACGACAGATTGGCGAACGGCTCCAGGTTCATCGGTTGCAGGCGCAGATCGTAAGCCGCTTCAGTGAACAGTTGGGTGGTTGCGGCATCGTGCTTGGTTTTCTCTTTGCCACTGACGCCAGCGAACTGCAGATCACGTTTCACGTCCACGCGATGCCAGCTGTAAGCCGCACCGGCAGTCAGACGCAGTGCATCGATCTGGTGCCCCAGGTACGCACCGAGGTGGTAGCTGTCGACCGAGGCCGACGAATGCGTGCCGCCCCCCATGTTCAACGAACTGTCGCTATAACCAGTAACGAAACCCAGACGGGTATCTTCAGCAATCAAGCCGTCGACACCGGCCAGCAAGCCGCCGATAGAGCTGTTGGAATCGGCGTTTTCATGCCCGCCATCGCTTTTGCCCCACGAACCGAGGACCTTGACCCAGGCATTGCTGCGATCGTCGGTCGGTGCATTGGCATTGAACAGATCACGCTCGCGCAGACGCTCACCCACCGCTTCACGCAGGTAACGGCTGTCGTTGATCAGCATCGTGCCAATCGCCGGGTGAATTTCCCCGGACAGTTGCTGGAACGCCTGTTGCGCCGAGGCCGCGTTCGGCGACAGCAGCAGAGTTTCGAACAGTGCATTGCCCGCGCCCAGACGCTCGGCAGCCGCACCGACTGCACGCTGGTTCGGCGTCAGGCCGACACTGGCGAACGACGCACCGTTGCGCCCGACGTCCAGTTGCACGCCGTTCGCCGAGTACGCCAGGGTGCCACCGAGGAACGCGTAGTTCGGTAGCACTTGCCCGAACTGGCCTTGAATGCCACCGGCCGCTTGCAGAATGTTGAACTGGGCGCCCTGCAGGCTTTTCACTTCGGCGGTGGTCAGCAGCGTCGGGCTGTTTTCCAGCGACAGACTGACGGTAGCGCCATCAATCAGCGCTTTGCCACCGGCGACGATCTTGTCACTGCTGGTCGGCGACACTTCCACCGCGTAGGTCGAACCGCGCTCGAAGGTCACGTCACCGGCCACGTTCAGCGTGCCGATGGAGTTGCCCGGCGCGACGGTACCGCCGCTTTTCGCGGTCAACGCGCCGATGTGGCCGTTACCGCCGAGGATGCCGTTCTCATTCACGGTGACCGCCGACGCCAGCGAACCGTTGATCGCCAGACGCCCCTGATTGACCAGGGTCGGGCCGCTGTAGGTGTTGTTGCCGGTCAGCACCAGCGTGCCGATGCCCTGTTTGGTCAGGCCACCGTGACCGGAAATGTCGTTGCGCCAGGTGTCGAGGCCGCAGGTGATGTCGTTGCACACACGCTCGGTCGGCTTGCCCTTGTCGATGATCGCGCCGATGCCCGGCAGGTCTGCAACAAACTGGCCTGAGCCGTAAGCCCCCTGGATGCGGAACTCTTCGGGAATGTCCTGCTCGGTGACGAACATCGCCGGGCCATCGATGCCCTTGCGCAGGTTGATCATGCCCCAGCCGTACAGGGCGTCGATGCCCGGTGCGCCGAGGTCGGTGGCGGTGGTGCGCAGTACCGTGGCGACCTGATCGCCGGTCATGTACGGGAAGCGCTCCATCAGCACCGCCATGGAACCGGCCACATGCGGCGCGGCCATCGAGGTGCCGTTGTAGTTTTTATAGCCGGTGGTCAGGTTGTCGGCGTTGGTGCCCTCAATGATCGAGCTGTAGATTTTCGTGCCCGGCGCCGAGACGCAGAAGCTCGCGGTGTAGCCACAGCGCGAGGAGAACGTACTCATGATGTACGGGTTGGCGCTGGCCTGGTCCGGGTTCTTCTGCAACGCGGCGACGGTGATCCAGTTCGGCGCGATGTCCGGCACGAAGTAGCCGAGGCCGGCGATCGCGTCGGGGTTGTTCAGGTTGTAATCGTTACCGGCGGCGAAAATCGTCACGATCCCGCTGCGGGCGGCAGCGATGGCGCCGTCGTAGGCACCGCCGGGCTTGGTGCCGAGCAGCGTGCGAATTTCATTGAACTGCAATTGCGCGTCGTTGACGGTGAAGTGCGGATACGCCGGGTCGCGGCCACCGAGGTCGAAACGGTCGGTGATGCCGATGCCCCAGCTGTTGTTGATGATCCGCGCACCGCTGGCGATCAGCGCATCCCAACCGGCCTTGTACACCGCGCCATCGTTGCCACGGACGATGCCGTCTTCCGGACCCGGGTCACCGTTGTCGGCACTGATGATCTGCGCACCGAACGCCACACCGTGCATCGGTCCGCCGTCACGGCTGCCGGCGGCAATACCGCCGACGTGGGTGCCGTGAGCACCGAGCTTGCCGTCGGAACCGACCGAGGGCGAACCGTCATAGCGGAACGCATCGCCGGCTTTGACCGGGATGTACGGGTCGGTGTATTCGCGGATCCCGCTGGTGACCAGCGTCACGACTTTATTGGTGCCGGAAAACTCCGGGTGCGCGGCGTACACCGGCTGGTCGAAGATCCCCAGCTTCACACCCTTGCCGGTGTAACCGGCAGCGTAAGCGTGATCGGCACCAATGGCGCCCAGGCCCCATTCCGCCTGGAACTCGGCACTGCGCCAACTGGCGGGATCGCCTGTGCGTCCACTTTCCACGTAAGGCGCCGCGTGGGCGGTGCCCCAGGTGGCCAGTGCGCAGAGCACGGCGCAATTAAGGGTTTTCATGGCGAAGCGACCACCCGTTTGCGCGGGGGTATTATTCTTATTCATCCAGCGACCTTCCTTAGTGTTGTTGCGAAAAATCCGTTTACCAGCCCCACACCTGGGCCTGGGAGTTAACGCTTGTGTTGAGGGGATTTAGCGAAACGTCGCACCCCCGATGGTTGCGAAGCGGCCCCGAACAGTCTCTTCCGTAAACCGAGTCGTCTGGGTGTGCGACTGCTGCGCAGTCGATCGGGGATAAATCCCCTCACCACAAGTGTGTGTGTTCATCTGACCTGCAGGCGCTCAGAACTGCCAGTTCAGGCTCAACCCCACGCCATGGCTCTTCTCGCGGTTGGCCAGTTGGCCGTTGTAATCGAGGTTGACCCGTACGTCCTTGCTCACCGCCAGGCTGGCTTGCACGCCGACCAGCGCCGCATCGCGCACCAGTGCCGAACTCTCGACCGCGTACGGTGTGCTGCCACTGGCAAAACGCAGATGCTGTTCGGCGTCGATATCGCTCAAGCTGTGCTGCCAGCCAAGGTGGCCGCTGACATCGAGTGATTGTTGAGCCGACAGATTGAACGTCTTGACCGCGCGCACACCGAGGGTGCTGAGCACCGCATCACGCTGCTCGCCGGAGCTTTTCAGCGCCGCCGCGTCGCCCTTTTCGGTGAAGCCTTCAGTATCCAGATGCACGTAAGCGAGGTTGGCGAACGGCTCCAGCGCAACCGGTTGCAGGTTCAGGCGATAAGCCGCTTCACCGAAGACCTGAGTGGTGGCCGCGTCGACCTTGGTTTTCTGTTTGGCGCTGACGTCGCCGTACTGCAGATCGCGTTTGACGTCGGCGCGGTGCCAGCTGTAGGCCGCGCCCGTACTCAGGCGCCAGGCGCCGATGTCGTGACCGGCGTAAGCGCCCAAGTGATAGCTGTCGACTGAAGCCTGTGAATGCGTGCCCGAGCCCATGTTCAGCGAACTGTCGCTGTACCCGGTGACCAGACCGATGCGGGTCTGCTCGTCCAGCGCGCCGTCGACGCCGGCCAGCAAGCCGCCGATCGAGGTGCTGTAGCGCGAGGTGTCACGACCGGAGTCAGTCGTGCCCCAGGCGCCGAGTGCCTTGATCCAGCCGTTGCTTTGCGTGGCGCTTGCATCGCGCAGACGTTCGCCGACGGCGTCGCGCAACTGGCGGCTGTCATTGATCAGCATAGAGCCGAGCGCGGGGTAGATTTCCCCGCTCAGCTGCTGGAATGCCTGTTGCGCGGAAGCGGCGTCTGCCGACAGCAGCAGGCTTTCGTACACCGAGTTGCCGGCGCCCAGCCCTTCGACGGCCGCCGCCACCGCGCGCTGATTCGGGGTTTGTCCGACGCTGGCGAACGAGGTGGCGTTGCGCTGGATGTCGAGCTGAATGGCGTTGGCCGCGTAGTCGAGGCTGCCACCGATGAACAGGTACTCCGGCAACACCGCGCCGAACTGACCCTGAATACCACCGGCCGCTTGCAGTATGTCGTACGAATGACCGAGCAGGCTGCGGGTTTCAGTGGTGCTGAGCAAGGTCGGGCTGTTTTCCAGCGACAGGCTGACGGTGGCGCCGCTGATGCTCGCGGCACCGCCGGCGACGATGCGGTCGCTGCTGCTCGGCGACAGCTCGACCGCGTAGGTCGAGCCCGGGGCAAAGGTCACGTCACCGGCCACATTCAAGGTGCCGATGGAATTGCCCGGCGCCACGCGGCCGCCGCTGTTGGCGGTCAGCGAGCCGATCCGCCCGGACCCGCCCACGGTGCCGCTGTCATTGACGGTCACCGCCGAGGCCAGCGAACCGTTGACGCTGAGCACGCCGCCATTGACCGTGGTCGGCCCACGGAAGGTGTTGTCGCCGCTCAGCAGCAAGCGCCCTGCTCCGGACTTGATCAGGCTGCCCTGATAGACCCGCGTCGCCGCGGCGGCATCACGGGCCATGCCCACCGCGTAGTCGGTCTGATCCTGTTGGCTGGCACCGGGCGCAATACCGTTCTGCCAGCCCTTGTCCTGCAGGGTTTGCTGCCAGGCGCTGTGCTCGACGAGGTCTTCGCCCTGACGCTGAAGCAAGGCCTTGTCGGAGATGTCATTGCTCCAGACATCGCTTTGCCCGGCGGCCAGATTGGCATTGAATGCCCCCAACAATTGTCCCGGCCCGTGCATCGCCCGGTTCATGCTGGCCACGCCCCAGCCGACCCGCTCGGTCGGTGCATCGGTGACCGAGCCGTCGAGTTGCGTGGCGGTGGTCAGCAGCACTTCGAGCGCCTGCTGATTGTTCATGTACGGATAACGTTCCATCACCAGCGCCAGTGCCCCGGTGGCGTGCGGCGCGGCCATCGAAGTGCCGGACTTGATCGCGTACCCGCCCCCCGGAATGGTGCTATCAATCTTCGCCCCAGGCGTGGTGATGCACCAATACTTGGCGATGCCGCACTGGTTGTACTTCTGCTGATTGCTTTGGTCGAGCCCGGAGACCGCCAGCCAGTGTCCCTCGAGATCCGGCTGAAAGTACGGCAACGCCGAGCGCACGCTGGCGTTCGGGTAGCCGCTGTTGCCGGCGCTGAACACGTTGATCACGCCGCGGCGCGAGACGTCCGCTGCCGCGTCGAGCCAGGTGCCCTGATTCCAGTGCTGGGCGTACGCTGCGTGCAGATCAGCCAGGGTGCGATAGCTGACATCCGGCGGCTGGCTGCCCCAACTGTTGTTGATTGCGCGCACGCCGGCATCGGCCAGGGCGTCGTACGCCGCTTTGAAATAACGCGGATCGGGTTTGGGGCCGAACAGGAAGCTGTCGTTCTTGTTGGTGTTGCCGACGAAGATCTGCGCGTTGTACGCCACGCCGTGCATGCCGTTGCCGTCACGGCTCGCGCCCATGGTGCCGACCACGTGAGTGCCGTGGGAGTCGTTGTTGGGGTTGAGGGTGCCGTTGACGCTGAACAGCGAACCGTCGACGTAACTGCCTGACGCCAGCACCGGGTGATAGCGGTCGGTGGCGAACTCGGGGTGGGTGGCATCGAAGCCGGAGTCGAGGGCGCCGATCTTCACGCCTTTGCCGGTGATCCCGGCGGCGTAGGCCTGATCGGCCTGCATCCGCGCAAGGCCCCAGTCACGCTGGAATTCGGCACTGCGCCAACTGGCCGGATCGCCGGGTTTGCCGGTTTCAAGGTACTGCGCATTGGCTTGCGCGATGGAAACTGCGAGCAACAGGGTGCCGACCGCTGCCGGCTTGATGCGTACTTCCATGTTCACCACTCACTTTCTTTGTTTTTTTAGAGTTGTTATGCCGATCACCCAGCAATCAACACGATTGCTGTGGCGACGTTTCGCTGAATCCCCTCACCACAGGTCAGTGCAAGACCTTAGTTCGTGTTGCTTTTCGGGCCTTGTCCGAAGGCCTCATCCACCCGCGCCAGATCCTGTTCGTTCAATGTCCCTGCGTAGTAATGCAGCTTGGTCCAGGCCATCAAGTAGTCGTAGCGTGCCTGAGCCAGATCGCGGCGGGTGGTAAATAGTTGTTGTTCGGCGTTCAGCGCATCCAGATTGGTTCGCTCACCGCCAAGAATGCTTTGCTTGGTCGACACCACCAGCGCTTCGGCCGAAGACAGTGCCTTCTGGTAGGCGCGCAGTTTGTTGACGCCCGACAGGCAGGCGCTGAACTGACGACGCAGCTCGATCAATGTCTCGCGAGTCTTGCCGTCGAGTTCGTATTCGGCCTGCTCCATGGTGCGGCTGGCCTGACGGGTCGAGGCCGACACCCCGCCCCCGGCGTACAACGGCACGCTGACTTCGAAACCGATGGTGTTGGTCTCGTAGCGCTGGTTATAGGTGTTGCCGCTCTCGGATTCGTTCTGGCGCATCGAGGCATAGGCGTTGACCTTGGGCAGATGCCCGGCGCGATTGCGCTCGACTTCATATTTCGCCACTTCCACCGCCTGCCGCTGCGACGCCAGGTTAGGGTTGTTGCTGATTGCCAGCTCATGCCAGGTGTCATAGTTGGCCGGCATCAGGGCGAACGTCTGGAAATTCTGATCCAGCGGCACCAGATCGCCGATGTCCACCGCCGGTACGCCGATCAACGCGCCCAGCTCACGCAGGGCGGCGTCTTGCTCGTTGCGCGCCTCGATCTCTTCGGCGGTCGCCAGTTCATAGCGCGATTCAGCTTCAAGGATGTCGGTGCGCGTGCCCTCGCCCTGCTTGAACATGTGCTCGTTCTGCTGGAACTGCTGCTCGTAGGCCTTCTTCTTGGCCTGGGCGATGTCGATCTGATCCTGGGCGAACAAGGCCTTGGTGTAGTTGTCCAGCACCCGCACCAGCAGCTCCTGGCTCTTGCCGCGAAACGCCTCGTCAGCAAACAGCGACTGCGCCACGCCTTTGCGATACGCCGCGTAGGCTTCGTAGTCGAGCAGCGGTTGCTGCACCGTCAGGGTCGAACCGTAGCTGTTGTAGTTGCGGTCCTCGGTGCGATTGCGCGCACGCTCGTCAAGTGAAGTGGCCTTCGACGAGTTGCGGCCCTTGTTGTAGTTGTAACCGACCTTGGGCAACAGTCCGGCGCGGCCGATGATGCGGTTTTCCAGGCCCGCGTCGCGCTCCTTGATCGCACCGAGGAACACCGGGTCGTTGCGCAATGCCTGTTCGTAGACCTCGAATGGCCCCATGGCCGCCAGCGCGCTGTTTCCTGCGAGCAGCGCGAACGCTGCTCCCAACATCGAAAGCTTATTCATACAGCCGAACATCCTTATTCTTCGGTCAACGCGGAGCCGGCCCGATCGAGCAGCGGTTTGAACAGGTAGTTGAGCAGTGAACGTTCGCCAGTGCGCACGAACATTTCCGCCGGCATACCGGGCTTGATCACCAGGCCATGGAGTTTCTCCATCGCCTGATCACTGACGCTGCTGCGCAACACGTAGTACGGCACACCGGTTTTCTCATCGACCATCTGGTCGGCGGAAATCAGGCTGACCTCACCCGGCACCCGCGGGGTCTTGCTCTGGTTGAACGCGGTAAAGAGGATGTCCACCGGCAAATGTGTGCCGACCTTGTCGATCAGGTTGATCGGCAAGTGCCCTTCCACTTCCAGCGTCGTGCCTTGCGGGACGATCTCCAGCAGGGTTTCGCCCTGCCGCACCACGGCGCCTTCGGTGTGCACGCCAAGGTTGACCGCCACGCCGTCGGCGGTGGCGAGAATCTCGCTGTGCTGCAGGTCGAAACCGGCCGAGGTCAGTTGCTCGGACAGAGTCACGCTTTTGAGCTGCGCGTCCGCCAGTTGCGTGCGCACCTCCTTCTGATATTCCTCGCCATGCTGTTGCAGCTTCAGGCGCGATTCGAGGATGCCCTGCTCCACGCGGCCGCTTTCACCGGTGTTCTCGGCCAGTTGCTGTTGCACTTGCGACAGCTGACGCTGGTATTCCATCAAGCGATTGCGCGGGATGTAGCCGTTGTCCGCCAGCGGCTGCAGGTTGCTCAATTGCTGTTGCAGGGAATCGGCCTGGGCATTGAGGTCGGTGCGGGCACGACGCATGCCGGCCAGTTGCGACGTGGCGCCTTCGATGCTTGCGCGCAAGCCGGCCTGTTCGCGGTAGAACGCTTCGCGGCGGCTGCTGAACAGTTGCCGCTGGCCTTCAAGCACCAGCGCCAGGCGCGGGTCCGGATCGTTGCTCAGCTCGGCGGGAAAGGTTATCTCTTTGAGGTTGTCACGCTCGGCCTGCCAACGCGCGAGGCTGGCCCAGGCCATGCGGTATTGCGCCTGCAGCGATTGCACATCGGCAGCGACTTGCGTCTGGTCGAGACGGAACAGCGGTTGGCCCTGTTTGACGATCTCGCCTTCGCGCACGAGGATCCGGCTGACCACGCCGCTGCTCATCGACTGCACGGCCTTGCGTTTGCCCGAGACCACCACGGTGCCCTGCACTGGAATGCCTTGATCCAGCGGCGCCAGTGCGGCCCAGGTGAAAAAGCTGCCGGCGCCGACAATGGCCAGAATCCAGCCCATGCGTGCGAAAAATTTCGCATCGCGCTCCGGGCGCTCGGTGATGTAGGTGTGTTCCATGCTCGCTTCGTTTTCAGTGTTCATGCTGGCGCTGCTCATACACCCGAATTCCTTGTCGTGGGCTGGTACTGCCGGCTCATGCTGAGCCCGCCCGGTGCCTGCGCAGATTTTTCCCGTTGTTGTTCCTGGGCGCCGGACAGCGCCTTGAGGACTTCCTGACTGGCGCCAAACGCCTGCAAGCGACCGTCGTTGAGCACCAGCAACTTGTCCGCCTGGGCCAATACCGAAGAGCGATGCGTCACCAGCACCACCGTGGTGCCTTGGGCCTTGAGCTGGGCGATGGCACTGGCCAGCGCGGCTTCACCGACGGTGTCGAGGTTGGAGTTCGGCTCATCGAGCACGACCAGGCTCGGCTCGCCATACATTGCACGGGCCAGGGCCACGCGCTGCTTCTGACCACCGGACAGGCCACTGCCGTCCTCGCCCAGTTGCGTGTCGTAACCTTGTGGCAGGCGCAGGATCATCTCGTGTACGCCGGCCTGTTGCGCGGCGGCCACGACTTTTTCCGGGTTGGCCTCGCTGAAACGGGCGATGTTCTCGGCGATGCTGCCGCTGAACAGCTCGATGTCTTGCGGCAGATAGCCAATGTACGGGCCGAGTTCGTCGCGGTTCCAGCGATGGATGTCGGCACCGTCCAGGCGCACCGTGCCACCGAGGGTCGGCCACACGCCGACCAGCACCCGGGCCAGGGTCGACTTGCCAGAACCGGAGGCACCGAGCACACCGAGCACTTCGCCCGCGCCCAGATTGAAATTGATCATCTGCAAAGTCGCCGCGCGTTGCCCCGGAGGGCCGGCACTGACTTGCTCGAAGGTGATCTGGCCTTTCGGCGCCGGCAGCGCCATGGCGTCGTCACTCGGCGGGAACGCCTGCAGCAGCGAGTCCAGACGACGGTAGGCCAGCTTCGCCCCGCTCCACTGTTTCCACACTGCGATCAACTGGTCGATCGGGCTCAGCACGCGGCCCATCAGGATCGAACCCGCGATCATCATCCCGGCGGTCATGTCGCCCTTGATCACCAGCAAGGCACCGAGGCCCAGCACCAGCGATTGCAGGCACAGACGCAGGGTTTTACTGATCGAACTGATCACCGCACCGGTGTCGCTGGCCTGGTTCTGCAGGCCGAGGAAGCGCGAATGTACGCCAAACCAACGCTTGCGCAGCGCACCGAGCATGCCCATGGCTTGAATGGTTTCGGCGTTATGCAGGTGGCTGGTCGCCAGTTGGCTGGATTTCTGCGAGAAACCGGCGGCTTCGCCCAACGGCTTCTTGGTCATGTATTCGTTGAGGCACGCCAGCGCAATCAGCAGCAGCGCGCCGGCGGTGGCCAGCACGCCCAGCCAGACGTTGAACAGATAGATAACGAACAGATAGACCGGAAACCACGGCGCATCGAAGAACGCGAACAGTGCCGGCCCGGTGACGAACTGACGAATGTGGGTCAGATCGCCCAGCGACTGCCCGGCATTGCCCTCGCCCTTGAACAGGTTACGTTCGAACGCCGCCTGATACACCCGCAGGTTGAAGCGGCGCTCCAGTTGGCTGCCGATGCGAATCACGATGAAGCTGCGGATCACTTCCAGCATGCCGATGAACGCAAAGAACCCGACGACCATCAACGACAGCATCGCCAAGGTGGTTTCGTTCTGCGAAGACAGCACGCGGTCGTAGACCTGCAGCATATAAATGGAGGGCACCAGCATCAGCACGTTAATCAGCGCGGTAAAGCAGCCGACGCTGATCAGAATGCTTTTATAGTCACCCAAAGCCTTGAATAAGGGAGCGGTGGCTGGGGCCTTCGCCATCTTCATTGATTATTCCTGAAATAATTTCCCCGCCATTCTTTGGCGAGACGTCTCTGTTAATTATCCGTGCGCATGCCGGAATACTTCTTGCAACTTTGCACTGACACTTCAATCACAACTTCCGTCATACAACCGATCATTCGTTGTATTGGCGTGACGCTTATAACTGCAACGTGGCACCTTATATTCAACTGTCAGTCGTTACTGATACTCACGGCTGTAGCGCGTTGCGCTTGAGTGTAATCACCAGGCCCGCCTTCAAAGTACTCAGATAAAGCCCATCACGTTGTCGGCTGAAAAACTGGATTCTTGAACCTTCCTTGCCGGTAATCGACAGGCCGTCCGGCTCGGGAAACCAGCCGATCGGCGTCTGCTCAAGCCACGCACCCAGGCAGTCGGCACCCTTGCCCAGCGTCTGGTCGGGTTCAAGATCGATCAGGCAGGTGTTCGATGGTTTGTCCTGCAACGCCTGCGCCTCTGGGGCGTCATCAGGTGCGGTCAGAATGGCTTGCCACTGCCCGGCGAAAACGGATGGATCTTCGAGTCTGAGGCTGCTTGCCATGGTTGTTTCTCCAGAAATCATGATGAACGCCGCCGAAAGCCACGCCACTGCCTTGTAGGTAAAAGCTTTACAGATCATGAGAAAATTCGCTCCGGCCCGTAGCCTTGCCCAGTGGTCGAATGGATGCAAGTAAAGAAAGCGGCGCATCACGCGCCGCTTTCCCGTTTCACATCACGCCACGATGTCGCTGGTCGCTGCCTGGCCGACGGTGCTGACCTGGAAGTCCGCCACGCCGTGCCCGGAGAAGTCCACCGACAACAGGCTGTTGCCGCCCGACGACGTCAGGATCGCGTCGCCGGCTGCACCGGTGAAGCTGTTGACGAAGTGCAGGCCTGCGCCGTTGGTGATGGCGCTCAGATCGATTTTGTCCAGACCGCTGACGAAATCGAGGATCTGATCGATCGCACCCGGCTTGGAGTCGGAACTGGCTGCGAACACAAACGTGTCCGAACCCGAGCCGCCCCACAGTTTGTCCGCACCACCGGCGCCGTAGATGATGTCGTTGCCGGCACCGCCTTTCAGCTCGTTGGACGCACTGTTGCCGATCAGCAGGTCGTTACCCGAACCACCGATGGCGTTCTCGATGGTGACGCCCTTGGCAATGGAAACGTTGCCGATCATGCCGCCGACGTCGGAGAACGAGGTCTCATTGAGGTTGATCTTCTGGTTCTGGGTGAAACCCGAGAAGTCGAAGGTATCCTTGCCGCCCGCATCCCACACCGAAAACACCAGCTTGTCGCTCGACGACGAGGCGCTGAGGAAATCGCGACCGGCGTTGGAGTTGAAGCCGTAGGTGGTGTCACCGGTACGGGTGTTCATGTTGGCGCCGTAGAGTTTCTGGATCGCCGCAATATCATCCATCAGCGGGCCGGAGGAATAGGCTTCCACGCCGCCTTTGCTGAAGTTCTGGGCGGTGTTGCTTTCGCTCCAGTAACTCATGAGGCTGTAACCACGGGTGTCTTGCCCGTAGGAAGCATCCTTGTAGGTCGGGTTGCCTTCGCCGGCGTTGTAGTCGCCAGGGTGAGACAGGCCCAGGGTGTGACCGATTTCGTGCGTCAGGGTTTGACGCCCGTAATTGCTCAGCCCCGGGGTTTTATTGACGTCATAGCCACTGCCGGTCAGGTACCAGGACTGACCGTCATAGCCTGGCTCGGTGCCTGGCAGGAACGCAAACGCCGCTGCGCCTTCCTGGCCGCCGCTATAGTTACCGAACGTCATGTGACCATCGCCGCCACGGGCAGCTTCGGTGAACGTAACGTTGGCGACATCCGCCCAGGATTGCATGGCGAGCACGGACTGGGCTTTTTGCAGGGCACTGAACTGACTGAAACCGGTGACACCCAGGCCGCTGAAGTTAGCGGTTTTGGCGGTCAGAAAGGTGTAGGTCAGTTCGATCTTGCCGCTGTTGTCGAGGTCGTGCCAGGAGGCACCGTCTCGCAGCAGTTGTGTGGCGGCTTGATCCACCGAGAAGGAGGGTTTGCCATTGACCGTGAGGTTGCCGCCACGGTCGTACTGATGGCTGAAGCTATTGATCTGGTTCCAGGCGGAACTGGTTGCAGCCAGAGACTGCACTGCGCCTACAGGCACAAATGTCTCGGCGGCGGTATCAATAGCGTTAGCTTTAACTTTCGACATAAACACACTTCCTTGTTTAGCAATGGAACAGTTTTTGTCAGATAGCGACAATCCCTGGCGAGATCGTCCTATCACTCGCCCAATGAAGGCATCAGAAACCTGACACAATTTGAAATCTGTCGTCTAGCGTTTTTTTTAGATCAAATTGAACTGTTCCGGCAAACTGCCGTAAACAAAGCCTGTGGGATCGGAAGAATGTTTTAGCGGGTCACGCCAGGTGCAACTGTCTGACGATTTTCTATTTAAATATTAAATATCGGTAAGTTGTTTTTTGTTAGACGCGTCTCACTTTCCTGCACTCTATTAGTGCAATGCCAGTGTATTGATATCAATCAATTAAAGTAATTTCGGACGACTGCATGACTCATGTGGGAGCGAGCCTGTTCGCGAAGACGTCCGCCCAGACAACAATCTGTTGAATGACTAAACGCTTCGCGAGCAGGCTCGCTCCCACAGGTTTTGTGTGTGTTGGAAATTTCAGCTACCGGTGCGGATCTTGTTCCACACCCGCGTACGAATCCGGTCAATGTTCAGTGGCATCGCCTCCAGCGCAAACAGCTTGCCCATCATCTCCGGGCTCGGATAGACCTTGGTGTCGCCCTTGATCGCCGGGTCGATCAGACCGTCAGCTTGTTGGTTGCCGTTGGCGTAGTGCACGTAATTGCTGATGCCGGCCATCACGTCCGGGCGCAGCAGGTTGTTCATGAACGCGTAACCGGCCTTCTCGTCCGGCGCATCGGCTGGCATGGCGACCATGTCGAACCAGATTGCCGCGCCTTCTTTGGGAATCGCGTAACCGATGTCGATGCCGTTCTTCGCTTCCTTGGCGCGATTTTCCGCCTGCAGGATGTCGCCGGAAAAACCGACCGCCACGCAGATATCGCCATTGGCCAGGTCGCTGGTGTACTTCGAGGAATGGAAGTAACTGACGTAGGGCCGCACTTTCATCAGCAGCGCTTCAGCCTTCTTGTAGTCCTCGGGATTCTTGCTGTGCGGCGGCAAGCCCAGATAGTTGAGCGCCGCCGGCAGCAATTCCGGGCCATTGTCGAGGATCGCTACGCCGCATTTCTGCAGTTTTTCCATGTACTCGGGTTTGAAGATCAGGTCCCAGGAGTCCACCGGCGCGTTGTCGCCCAGCACCGCTTTGACCTTGGCGATGTTGTAGCCGATCCCGGTGCTGCCCCACAGGTACGGGAAGCCGTGTTCGTTGTTCGGGTCGTTGACCTGCAAGGCCTTGAGCAACACCGGGTTGAGGTTCTTCCAGTTCGGCAACTGGCCCTTGTCGAGCTTTTTCAGCGCCCCGCCCTGGATTTGCCGGGCCATGAAGTGGTTGGACGGGAACACCACGTCATAACCGGATTTGCCGGTCATCAACTTGCCGTCGAGGGTTTCGTTGCTGTCGTAGACGTCATAGGTGACGCCGATGCCGGTGTCTTTTTCGAAGTTTTTCGTGGTGTCCGGCGCGATGTAGTCGGACCAGTTGTAAACCTTGACCGTTTCGGCGGCATGGCTGATCGAGGCGGCCAGCAGCAGCGGCGCCAGGGTGAGGGTTTTCTGGATCATGAGGTGATTCCTGTAGTGGCTATTTTTGTTGGCAGGCAATCAAAGGATCAAACAATCAGAAAATCAGCACGTAGGTCTTGCGCACGGTCTCCTGGATATCCCAGATGCCGAGCGTGTTGGCCGGCAACATCAATGCGTCGCCACCTTGTATGTGCAGGGTTTCGCCGCCATTGTCCGGGGTGAATGTGCAACGGCCGGAGATGAAGTGGCAGAACTCCTGCGCGGTGATCTGCCGGCGCCAGCGCCCCGGGGTGCATTCCCAGACGCCGGTTTCGACGCCGTCGTCGCGCTCGACGCTGGTGGTCGAGGCAATGGCGATCGGCTCGCCAAGTGGCACGGCGACCGGGCTGGATTCGTCCAGTGGCAGGGTGGCGGTGTGTTTGAACTGCGTAATGCTCATGGTGGGACCTGTCTTTTGAGGAAAACGGCGGTTAGTGCATGAAACCTTCCATGAAGCCCGCCACCTGACTGGCAAGCTTGCGCCGCCACGGTGCGGTGGCCGGATTGGCCAGGGTCTGGTCTTCGTGGACGAAGCTTTTGATGATCGCGTTGTAGCCAAGCCAACGGCACGGCTCCGGCTCCCAGGCGCGCAGCGCATGAATCCCGCCGTCCGGCAGTACCCACGGCTGGTGCACCAGCTCGGTATCACGCTCCAGAATCAGATCGGCCAGTGTGCGACCGCCCAGGTTGCTGGCACCTACACCCTCCCCGCCATAACCACCGGACAATGCAATACCGTTGGCGCGATCGCAGAGCATGTGCGGCTTGAAGTGTCGGGACATGCCGAGGTTGCCGCCCCAGGCGTGGGTGATCTGTACGTTTTTCAACTGTGGGAACAGTTCACCGAACAGATAGCGGCGCAGCTCGACTTCATCGCGGGTCAGATCGAAGTTGTGGCGCAACTTGCCGGCGAACTGATAACCGCCGCGAGCGCCGAAGATCAACCGGTTGTCAGCACTGCGCTGACCGTAGGTGACCTGACGACTGAACTCGCTGAACGCCTGGCCGCGATTGAGGCCGATTTCATCCCAGGTGGCGGCCGACAATGGCTCGGTGGCAACAATCAGGCTTTGCACCGGCAACTGATAGCGACCCAGCGGCGGCAATGTGACCGAATACCCTTCGACGGCCGGCACGATCCAGCGACTGCGCACGCTGGCCTTGGCCGTGCACAAGCTGCCGGACTGCCAGTGCGTGACCGGGCTGTTTTCGTAGATTTTCACGCCCATGTTTTGCACGGTACGCGCCAGACCGCGCACCAGCTTCGCCGGGTGAATGGTTGCCACGTGCGGCGCATAGATGCCGCCATAAGGCTTGGCGACGCGAATCTGTTGCGCCAATTGCTCGGGGCTCAGCCAGCGGTAATCGTCGTCGGTCAGGCCTTGGGCGTGCAATTTGTCGAGGTATTCGCGCAGGCTGGCTTCCTGCTCCGGGTAGCGGGCAGCGCAATACAACACCCCGCCTTTGCGGTAATCGCAGTGGATGCCTTCACGTTCGAGGACGACTTCCACTTCATCGGGGATGCTGTGCAGCAGATCAAACGAAGTGCGGCGCTGTTGTGGCGACAGGCCGGCGAGCAGCCGATCCTCGCCCAGCAGGTTGCCCATCAGCCAGCCGCCATTGCGTCCGGACGCACCAAAACCGGCGGTTTGCGCCTCAACGATGGCGATATCCAGACCCGGTGCGTTTTTTTTCAGGTAGTACGCGGTCCACAGCCCGGTATAACCGGCGCCGATGATCGCCACGTCGACATCCAGATCCTGCTCCAGCGCCGGCCGCGCAATCAGCGGCTCGTCGAGTTGATCCATCCACAAACTGATAGTGCGCCACGCCGGCATGCAAGACTCCGCCACTGAAAACCTTCGATGGCGTCGATCCTAGTGCGTGACTTCAATCACTGTCTTGCGCGCGTGCCCGCAAAGAAATTTGTTTGGCGTAGGCCTTCGGTGACTGGCCGGTGTGCTGGCGGAAACAGCTGTAGAACGCCGACAACGAGTTGAAGCCAGCGGCAAACGCCAGTTCGTCGATGCGCAGCGGTGGCGTGGCGTGGTCCAGCGAGTTAAGTAAATGTTGCAGGCGCGCCTGGTTGACGTAACGGTAGAAGCTCTGCCCCAGCACCTGGTTGAGCAGGTAGGAAATCTGATTGCGGCTGTACCCGCACTCCTTTGCCACCCGCTGCAGGTCCAGCTCCGGATCGAGGTACGGCTGCTGCCGTTCGAAGTATTGCTGCAGGTCTTGGGCCATGAAGCTCAACTGGCGCGGCGACAAGCCCAGACGACTGACAGCCGGTCGCTGACTGGGCGCGGCGGCGCTTTGGGATTGCGCACGCACCAGCGAGGCGTATTCATTCACCCGCCAGATCAAGCCGTCCTTGACCGTGATCGCTTCGCTGGATCGGAACGACACCAGCCCGTCGCCACCGCGCAAAGTCACTTCGTATTGAATGAACGCGGTGTTGCCATCCACGCGAATCCGGTCGCAATGCTCGAGCGCTTCGTCGGATTCTCGCGGCATGCTCACGCGCACGTACTCGCGCAATTCGTCGAGGCCGAGGACGCGGTTCTGGAAAAAATCGTTGTACTGGACGTCCGGGTGATACAGCGCCATGACGCTGTCCAGATCGCGGTGTTTCCAGCTCAGGTGATAGCGCATGACCGTGGCGGCCGTGGCCGGAGTCTGTTCCGGGCCGTCATCGTCGGCTTGCATAAAGGGCTCGCTGCAAAAGAATCGAGCTTGCCCAAGTTCGGCACAGCGATCAACGGCTAAACCCTGATGGCCTCTTGGCGATGATTGATCCTGACGTGACTTACATCAAAAAATGCGCAGCAATCGCAAAATGAACTGAAAAATCTCACGGAAAATTCACATCCAGATGCTACTTTTAACGTCACTGACCGGTTGAGCCATTGAAGGCTCTTCCCACCTAACATGAGCAAAAGGAAGCGCTCGATGAAGAAGGCGGGCAACACATGAATAAAGGTTCCAGTAAAGTCACGTTCCCCAACGCGTGCCAACTGATGCGCTGGCACTTTCATCCCATGGGTTTCGAGGCGACGATGGACGCACCGGGCAGCATGATTGCCCGTCTGTTCGATCGTGCCAGCGGTGAAACCGTGATCGCCATTGCCGGCATTCCTTGTGCCACGGTGATGAACGCGGCCGATGTCGAACGAATTATCGAGGCCGTGGAAGACGAACTGGAGGCTTTCATTCCTCCAGAATCTCTCAAGAGTTATGCCTGAGCTTTTGTTTTGTTTAAAAAATGCCCGCCAATGATGGCGGGCTTTTTTGTGCCTGACTGTTACGCGGTTGTCACCTTGGTGCGGTGATCGGCAAAGAACGCCTTGCCTTGGGCAACCCGGTCGGACGCCCTCGGCATGTTCACGGCCTGGGTGTCCTGCGGTTCGACGTACCAGTAACAATGGCTGACGGCACGTGTAATGCCGACGTACGCCAGCCGCAGGATCTCGTCTTTTTGCGCCGTGTCATAAGGCTCGCTGTCGCCAGCCTTGCCCAGGCCGGCCATGCGATACACCTGATTCTTGTAAGGTGAACTGGTCAGATGCTGGCAATCGCCAAGCAGGAAAACCGCGTCCGCCTGCAGGCCCTTGGCGCTGTGGTAAGTCAGCTGTTTCAGGCGTCGCGCTTCGTACGGCAAGCTAGAATCAACATTAAGTACAGGCTGAATATGCTGTTCTATCAATGATTTATCACTGCTTTTTCGATAAAGCATCAAGATTGAATCACCACGATTGTAATGTTCGGCCAAGCGCTGCCCCATGGCTTGATCATCGCGCTCCAGCACATTGACCGGCTGCACCGGCTTGGGTGCGCCGCTGGCCTTGGCCTTCTTGCCCGCAATTGCCGGCGCGGCACGGACGATGTGCTCGGCAGCATCGATGATGTGCTGATGACTGCGGTAGTTGTCGCTGAGCATCACCCGCGTGGTGCTCGGCGACGGGAATTCCTTGTTGAATTCCATGAAGTAACTCGGCGAACTGCCGCGCCAGCCGTAGATCGACTGCCAGTCGTCGCCCACACACAGCAGCGATGAACGCTGGGCACCCCGCCCGACATGCATGGCCGGGCCACGGCTGCGGATTTCCACGAGACTGGCGCGGATCCACGAGACAATCTGCGGTGATACGTCTTGAAACTCATCGATCATCAAGTGCGACATCGGCCGTAGCAGCTCATCGCCCAACAACTTGAGGTTCTCCGGTGAATGCTCGCTGAACAGCGCGAACATTCGGTTGTAGGTCATCACCGGTGGTTTCTGATCGAGCAGATGATCTTCCAATGCGCGCCAGAACAGGCTCAACGCCTCGAAGAAGAATCGGTCCGGGTCGTCCTTGGCAAAACTCATTCGGCCGACCGCGTCCGGCACATCCAGCCCGAGGTTTTCGATGAAGCCGGCCGCCGCGACAAAACAGTCCAGCAGCGGTGCCGATGTGAGCTCACCTTTGACCTTGTAATCGAAGCCTGGACCGGCGCTCGCATCCGCCGCCAGCGTCGCCAGAACTCGCTTCGATGACTCGTAACTATCAATCCAAATCAATGGCTTACGACAGAAAGCTTGAAACAATGTGCGCTTTACAGCCCACTCGGCGCGCACGCTGAGCCTGGCGTTTGGCCGGCAAACCTGCGGGTTTTCCCGGGGATCGAAACCGAGCACCACCCAGGCATCAAGGCTGGGGATGTAACCATGGCAATGGAAGGTCGAACCGTTGATCTCGAAGGTCTGCCGGCTGGGCTCAATGCCCTTGATCGGCCATGCGCCGGCGCGAAACCAAAGATCTTCGATGGCATCACACAGTTCTTCATCGCGCTTAGCCGCCAACTCGGTCACTGCCATACGCTTTTGCACGTCCGGGTGATCGCGCTCCAGCTCCTTAAGCTGCAAACCGGCCTTGGCCAACGGCTGAATCAACTGACGGAAACGTTCGTCTTCGGTAAACAAACGGTGGTAACAGGCGTTGAGTTGCCGGCGCTGGGCGTCGTTGATCCGCAGATCGAACGGACTGCTGTCGACCTCTTCGTCAGCGCCTTGTGGCCGGTCGCCGAGATTCTCGAACGCCTGCAAGCGCTCGAATCCCGGCAGGCTGCGAACCATGGGCAGAATGCGCGAGTGAAAGGTGCGCACCAGTTCTCGTGCCTGTTTGAGGCTCAATGCCTGACCCCAGAGCGCGAACAACTCGATCAGCTTGTTGATGAAGTCCTTGCGTGACTCGCGGGTGAAGGTCACCACGGTCATCGAGTCGAGTTCAAACCCCAGGTAGTGCGTGAGCAATAGAATGCGCAGCACCAGCGTCGTCGACTTGCCGGCACCGGCACCGGCAATCACCGACGTTGAAGGTGTATCACTGAAGATCATTTTCCATTGCGCCGCACTTGGCTGAGCGTGCTCGGGCAGCAGGCGCGCCACATCGGCCTTCATGCGTTTCTTCAGCTCGGCACTGAGCGGCAGTCGCCAGTCGTCGAACAGATGATTGTCGACATTCGGCGGACGATGCTCGGTGCTGCGGCTGTCACGGATCAACAGAACCTGTCGGCCTTCCTCCAGTCCCTCAAGCTTCCCTTCTTTGAAACCGTACTCCACACCTGCAGTGTGACCGCTGCGAAAGCCATCGGCCTGGCCGTGTAGCCAAGAGGCACGGTGCTGCGCGCGCAAGCGTGTCAGGCCATGGCCGAAAAAACGCGCAGCCAGGCGCTTGAACCAAGGCATCTCGGCCAGAGGACGGAGTTCGGGAGGAAGATCGGGAGTGTGTTGCGCCACGCTGAGGGGCTCCAGTGTGTGAGGCTGTTGCGGCTATGGTGGCCGTATTTACCCATGAGTTCTAGCGAAATGCTTACAGGTCATTGGTTTAGGCGATGAACTGAAAGTCGGACGGGAGCGTTTCGAGCCTGCTTACCATCAACTGATTCGATGAGAATGCCGCACTTTTTACGCTTTTTTTCGATTGTTGACTAACGGATGATGCCCGTCATTAACCGACGGTCTCGCTTCGTGGCTCAGGCGTTGCGCCCCATGACGAGCCTTTTGAGGAGACGATCATGCTTGAACTCAGACCTTTCAACACGCTGGGCGGCGCTCATCACGGCTGGCTGGATGCCCATCACCACTTTTCGTTCGCCGAGTACTACGATCCGCAGCGCATGAACTGGGGCAATCTGCGGGTCTGGAACGATGACGTGATTGCTGCAGGCACCGGGTTCCCGCAGCACCCGCACCGAGACATGGAAATCATCACTTACGTGCGTGAGGGCGCGATTACCCATCAGGACAATCTGGGCAACAAGGGCCGCACCGAGGCTGGCGATGTGCAGGTCATGAGCGCTGGTACGGGTATCGCGCACAGCGAGTACAACCTGGAAGCACAGGAAACCCGGATCTTTCAGATCTGGATTCTGCCGACTGAAACCGGCGCGCCGCCATCCTGGGGTGCAAAACCATTCCCCAAAGGTCAGCGCGAAGGTTTCGTGACCCTGGCCAGCGGCAAGGACGGCGATGACCAGAGCCTGCGCATTCGCGCCGATGCGCGGTTGGTGGCGGCGAATATCAGGGCTGGGGAAACGGCGGAGTATCGTCTGGATGCAGGGCGACGTGCGTACCTGGTGCCTGCCACCGGGGTGATTGAAGTCAATGGCTTGCGTGCACAAGCTCGAGACGGTGTGGCGGTGGAGCATGAGGCGGTATTGAGTGTGACCGCACTCGAAGACAGCGAAATCGTGCTGGTGGATCTGGCTTGATGGCTTGAACAGCTTGCAAAAAAAGGGGCGACCATAGTGGTCGCCCCCTTTTTTTGTAGTGAGGGAATTCATCCCCTCACCACAGAAAGCCCCCTCACTTACCTGAAAGTCACTTGGTGGAGATAGCGCCATCCACCAGAGTTTGCGCTTCAGCCACCAGTTGCTTGAGGTGGTCGTCGCCAATGAAGCTTTCGGCGTAAATTTTGTAGATGTCTTCGGTGCCCGAAGGACGCGCAGCGAACCAGCCGTTTTCGGTCATCACTTTCAAGCCGCCAATGGCCTGATCGTTGCCCGGGGCATGGCTGAGAATGCTCTGAATCTTCTCGCCCGCCAGTTCGGTCGATGTCACTTGCGCCGGCGACAGCTTGCTCAGCAGGGCCTTCTGCTCAGGGTTGGCCTTGGCATCGACGCGTACCGAGAACGGTTCGCCCAGCTCATCGGTCAGTGCGCGATAAGCCTGGCTTGGGTCGCGGCCGGTACGGGCGGTCATTTCAGCCGCCAGCAGGGCTGGAATCAAGCCGTCCTTGTCGGTGCTCCACACGCCACCGTCCTTGCGCAGGAACGAGGCACCAGCACTCTCCTCGCCACCAAAACCCAGCGATCCGTCGAACAGACCATCGGCAAACCATTTGAAGCCCACTGGCACTTCGTACAGACGACGACCCAGGCGCTTGGCCACACGATCAATCAGGCCGCTGCTGACCACGGTTTTACCCACGGCAGCATCAGCGCGCCATTGCGCACGATTCTGGAACAGATAGTCGATCGACACCGCCAGGTAGTTGTTCGGCGCCAGCAGACCGCCCGAAGGCGTCACGATACCGTGACGGTCATGGTCCGGATCGCAAGCGAAAGCCACGTCGTAACGTTCCTTGAGGCCGATCAAACCCTGCATCGCGTGGCTGGACGATGGGTCCATGCGAATCTGACCGTCCCAGTCGACCGTCATGAAACGGAACGTCGAATCGACTTGCTTATTCACCACGTCCAGGTCCAGACGATAGTGCTCGGCAATGGCCGACCAGTAGCGCACCCCTGCTCCGCCGAGCGGATCGACACCCAGACGCAGTTTGGCGTCACGAATGGCATCGAAGTCGATCACGTTGATCAGGTCGGCAACGTAGGTGTTGAGGTAGTCATGACGGTGTGTGGTGCTGGCCTTGAGCGCCTGCTCATAGCTGATGCGTTTGACGCCCGCCAGTTTGTTGAGCAGCAGTTCGTTGGCCTTGGCTTCGATCCACTTGGTGATGTGGGTATCGGCCGGACCGCCGTTGGTAGGGTTGTATTTGTAGCCACCGCTTTGCGGCGGGTTGTGCGACGGCGTGATGACGATGCCATCGGCCAGCCCCGAAGTGCGGCCACGGTTGTAGCAGAGGATGGCATGCGAGATCGCCGGCGTCGGCGTGTACTCGTCACCTTCGGCGATCATCACGGTCACGCCATTGGCCGCCAGCACTTCCAGCGCACTTGCTCCGGCCGGAGTCGACAGCGCATGGGTATCGATGCCGACGAACAGCGGGCCAGTGATGCCCTGTGCTTCGCGGTACAGGCAGATCGCCTGGCTGATCGCCAGTACGTGCCATTCATTGAAACTCAAGTCGAAGGAGCTGCCGCGGTGCCCGGACGTACCAAACGCCACGCGCTGGGTGGAAATCGAAGCATCCGGTTGGCCAGTGTAATAAGCCGTTACCAGTCGCGGGATGTCGACCAACAATTCTGCCGGTGCCGGTTTGCCCGCAAAAGGACTGATAGTCATGCAAAACCTCTGAAATAGAGTGGTTCAGGAAATACAGCGCAGTTTACTGGCAGTTTGACCACAGCGCGACGGGATCTATCCGACCGTTTTCAACGTTCATTCCAGAGGTGCCAGCCGCAACGCATCACCCAACATTCCGATTATCCCGACCAGGCCGTGTTCACCCTGCTCCAGCAGGCTCAAACGCAGATGATGGCCGTGTAATCCCTGCAGGCTGAACAGTTCACCCGGCGCAATCAGGACCTGCTGCCTGAGCATGCGCTGAAACACATCGCGCATGTCCACCGGACGCACTGAACGCACCCAGACAGTCGCCCCTCCTTGCGGTTCGACAACCTGCAACGCATCGCCCAAACGCTCGCGCAGCAAGTGGATCATTGGCGTTCGCCGCTCCTTGAGAAGCCGACGAAGCACATGCAGATGCTGGTCGATCCGACCGTTTCGATACAGTCGGGCAATGGCCTTCTGGCGGATGGGCGACAGTCGGAATGATCGCATCAGAAAATGCCGCAGCATCTCGTTCTTCCATTGTCGCGACAAGACGAAACCGTAAGGCGCTTCAATGCCAATGATTTTCTCGAATGTGGAGAAAACCAACAGCCGGTCGGGGTCGAGCCGATCACGCAAGCGCTCGCCATCCGTTGTTTCGCCAAGTTCGCCGTAACAATCGTTTTCCAGAACCCAAGTGCCATGCTCGTGAAGCAGTCTGGCGATGGCGTTGCGGTTATCTGCCGGAACCTGCGTACCGCGCGGCATGCACAGGCCCGAAGACAGGAGCACCAGCCGCACATTCCCGATGTTGAGCTGTGTTTCCAGCCATTGCGGCTCCAGCCCGCCACAGGCCTGCAACGGCAGTTCGATCACGCGCACCTCCGCAGCCTGCAGCATCCGCAATATCACCCAGTCGCAGGGCGACTCGACCAGAACGGTTGCATGCTTGAGCTGTAGAACGGCAACCAGGATTTCCAGCACCCCACGCAAGTCCGCACCGATGTAGACATCTTCGGCGTGCCAGCATTGACTTGGCGAGGTGGTGTAGCGCGCCGCCAGTACAGCGCGCAATTCCAGTTCACCGCAGGGTTGGTCGAGCAACGCTGGCTGGCGGGGGTACTGACGCAACAATTCCCGCTCCAGCAACAACAAAGGGCTGTCCAGCGATTGCACCGAAACCGGATCTTCGGCGCTCAATAATCGCATGCCCGGGCGCCGCGCATTGACGTAGACCGTTTCGAGCAGATCATTGCCAACGGCTGGAGGCGCCAGCGCCACAACCGCCCGGACGTAGTACCCGGACTTGGCGACTGAATAGATCCGCCCTTCCTTCTCCAGCAACGAATAAGCGTATTGAATGGTCGAGATCGATACGTTCAGACGATCTGCCAGCTGGCGCAACGACGGCAGCCTTACATTGCCATCACCGGCCGGTTCTGCAATCAATCGCATCAAGTAGCGATAGACCGCCTGGTAAGCAAACCCCGGTTCCTTTACAGCCTTCATGAACCGGCGACCATGGATACAGATGCACCGAAGGATGGATCACTCACCTCAGCGTTCCGCTGACCGGTCACCCGCGCCGGCATCGAGGCCATCGAGACCCGCCGTGTCGAGTGCAGTTTCCAATACATGCAGGGCAGTCCGACGCATTGGCAAGGGCTCCATGGCATAGAGACGGCTTATCAGCCTGACCGGCAACCCACTGACATCCATCATCCATTGCAGCACTTGTTCCGGGCCGTGCAGCCCCTGCATGGCCCGATGCAATTCGGGCATCGCCACCAGCATGCCAGGATGACAGCTGCGCAGAAAACGCTCCAGACCAGCGCCTCGCTCAATGAACGGCGTGAACAACAGACAGACCCATTGCGCTTCATTGAGACCGTAAGTCTTCTGCAGGCAACTGGCCGCCGTTTCGCGCAGTACTTCGAGCCTCTGTTGATCCCCCAGCCTTGCAATCATTTGTTCGCAAACCGGGTCCAGCACGCGTTTTTGCTGCATGTTCGCCAGCACGCGCTGAACATGTTCCGAGAACCCGGTGTCATAGCTGCGACCGTCAATGAACTCAGCCTCAAGGCCACGTAAATGGGCCTCGACCAAAGGGTCGGCGTATTCACCTTCACCCTGATGGAATGCCCATTCCTCTGCCTGAAACCCAAGAAACTCGCTGAGCAGCGGCCAGCGCTCTTCCAGTTTGCCCACAGCCATGTCGTGGATGTCGACAAACGTCGTGCGACGGCACGCTTCGAACCCGCCTTCCGGGCGCCAGCACAGCCATTCGCATTCGGCATAGAAACCGCGATACAAATCCCCTCCCAACCCATCGAGCAAAGCAAACAACTCGTCAAAGGTCCCGGCATTGGCCGGCAGCGCGCCCAAACCAGCTTTCTGCACGGCCCGATCAAGGTCGTCGATGAATTGTTGCTGGCGACGCGGCGACTCGCTGGCCACCCAGGCATCGACCCCATTGCCCCAGCGTGCAATCTGGCCGCAAAACTCGGCCCAGGCCAGACAGGCGTCAGCCGACAACGCGAGCTTCTCGTCCCCGATCCTTCGATGCCCCATCATCAGAAGGTTGGTGCGATTGGCATCTGCGCTGTCCTTGTCGAGGGGTGCCAGATGATTGAACGGCAATACTTGACGATGATCCACCATCAGCAACTCGACCCTGGGGTCATCGTAAAGAAACAGGGCGCCGAAGCTGCGATGCAGGTTGTCCAGCGCCGCCGACCCCGTCCCGCTCCAGCGCAATGTGGCGACACGCAACTGGAAGGTAGCAGGTGCGCGACCGGCAATACTCAGCTGCGCGGCTCGCAGCAACGCCAGCGTATAGCAACTGTCACGGGTGCCGGACGGTGTCACCATTACCTTGTAGTCACCGATGCGCTCCATTCCCCCGGCGGCGACCACCAGCCGCTGAATCAGCAACTGCAGCGCCGTGCGCTCGGCTCTGGAAAAGAAACTCAGCAATCGCTGCAACACTTGCTGGTAGACATAGTTCATTGCCTGATCATGGATCGTGCTCATCAGTACTTTACCCGGCGTAAAAAATTCATATCGCGCTCCAGCGGTGAGGCAGGCGCAATAAATTCATCAATAAGTAATAGACGATCAAATACTAACACTTATGTTTTTGAAGTTATTTGAAACACATGATGCGACGAAGCCGCCAACCCCACCACAAAATACAACACAACACATTGTATTTATTGGCTTTTTTCTTGTTGAAAAATATCTGAGGAAACTTCTTACAACGTCCCACGAATATTGAGTACAAGAAAAGCAGAACGAGAATAGGAAACCCCCTACAACTCTTAAACAGAAATAGTTGTTCCGTTCATTGAAGGTTTCTTTAAACAGCGCTAAAAAAATAGAATGCACAGACATGGCTCATTCCTTGAGATGAAAGTAATCATTCAATTATCAGGGCTTATAGGGCGATTAGAAGATACAGATAGCGGGCAAAAACCGGTTCAGATGCACACGGGCCAGGCGCCGGGTCTGGCATGTCTCGTGATTCGCAGGGAGTACAACGCAAGAGTCCGTGGGGCCACGGACTCTGATGGGAGGGAGTTACGCGGGTTCGACCTGAAGGGCGACCCGTTCGCGGCACGGGCATTCGTCCATGTAGCGATGTGCTTCAACGAACTCGCTGAACGCAAAGACGCGCGTCTTGAGTGGCAGCAACACGCGGTCGGCAGTCAGCTGGTTGATGTCACGCAGTGCACGTTGCAGCGCGACGTGGTCTTGAGTAATGCCCAGCTCGGGCTTGCCAGTGAAATTGCCGATGCAATGCACAAAGAACTGGATATTCTTCTGGAACGCCGCGCAGGCCGGGAACGGTGTCTGGTTGCCCCCCTGAAGTCCGTACAGGACCAGGCTGCCACGCGGTGCGAGCACATCGCCGAGCAATGACATCTGTGGGCCGCCAAGACCGTCGAACACCACGTCGACGCCACGGTTGTCAGTGATCTTGTTGATGCGCATCAACAGATCTTCTTCCTCGGTGACGATGACTTTCTCCGCCCCCAGGGACAGCAGGTATTCACGCTCATCGGCGGTTTTCGTCGCCGCAATCACCCGCACGCCCATGGCCTTGCCCAACTGGACAAAGGACGGACCAGCGCAATGGCTGGCATCCGTGACCAGGGCAAACTGCCCGGGTTTGACCCGTGCCAGATCGGCGTAGGCAAAATAAGCGATCAACAACGGTGTGTAATGCACGCTGGCTTCGATCGGGCTGAGCACATCTGGATAACGGGTCAACGCGGTACGTGGCAGAACGATTTGCTCGCCATACACCGGATAGTCGTTCGGGCTCTGGGCCGGAAAACTGGCGACTTTGTCGCCAACCGACAGATCGTCGACGCCTTCGCCGACGGCGGTCACCACACCAGCCATTTCATGGCCGAGGCCGGAAGGCAGACGTGCCTGCGACGAGGCCAGATTCTGACGCCAGAGAATGTCGTACCAGCTGATGCCGATCGCTTCGACACGCACCTGCACTTCGCCAGGACCTGGCTGAGCGGCCGCATGCTCTTCGCATTTGAGCACCTCGGCCGGACCAAACTTGTGAAAACGGATCGTGCGGGACATCGCAAACCTCGTCAAAGTAACCTCTAATGCCCTGAACTCTATCTGGGCTTTTGACCCAAGACTATCAGTGGCTATTAATAGTCGACATGCCTGTCATTGATTCCGCAGTATGGGCGGCATCGGCAAAATCCATGAAAAAATCGCGGTAAACGGCTGGCTAAAGCTGAATTTACCGGTGCAGAGTACCAGCCTTTCCCCGTAATATTCATGCCGGCCATTGTTCTCATATGGCCGCTCTCGTCAAGCTTGATGACTCTGCCAGGACTCCAGATGAATCGTAATGACCTGCGTCGTGTCGACCTGAACCTGCTGATCGTGTTCGAAACATTGATGCACGAACGCAGCGTGACCCGCGCCGCCGAGAAACTGTTTCTCGGCCAACCGGCGATCAGTGCGGCGCTCTCGCGCCTGCGCGGCCTGTTCGATGACCCCCTGTTCGTGCGCACCGGACGCAGCATGGAACCGTCCGCCCGAGCGGTGGAAATCTTCGCCCTGCTCTCGCCTGCCCTCGACTCCATTTCCACGGCGGTCAGCCGTGCGGCGGAGTTCGACCCGGCCACCAGCACTTCGGTGTTCCGCATCGGCCTGTCCGACGACGTCGAATTCGCCCTGCTGCCGATGCTGCTCAAACGCCTGCGCGCCGAGGCACCGGGCATCGTCCTGGTGGTGCGCCGCGTCAACTACATATTGATGCCGGGCCTGCTGGCTTCGGGGGAAATCTCCATCGGCGTCAGCTACACCACCGACCTGCCGGCCAACGCCAAACGCAAGGTGCTGCGTCGCAGCCAACCGAAACTGCTGCGCGCCGACACTGTACCCGGCCCGCTCAGCCTGGATGACTATTGTGCGCGTCCGCATGCGCTGGTGTCGTTCGCCGGCGACCTCAGTGGCTTCATCGATGAAGAGCTGGAAAAACTCGGGCGCAAGCGCCACGTGGTGCTGGCCGTGCCGCAGTTCAATGGCTTGAGTACGTTGCTCGCAGGCACCGATATCGTCGCGACCGTGCCGGATTACACCGCTGACGCGTTGACGGCTGCGGGCGGCGTGCGGGCGGAGGATCCACCGTTGCCGACGCGCACGTTTGAGCTGCACATGGCGTGGCGTGGGTCGCAGGATAATGATCCGGGGGAGCGTTGGTTGCGGTCGCGGATTCAGATGTTCTTTGGCGATCCGGACAGTCTTGAACTGCCTGCGCATTAAGCACGCAGTGAAAGAACCAGACCAAGCTGGCGTTCGAATGCAAATGCACCTGTCGGCGAACGCTAGCCCTCAAACTCAAGCCCCAGGCCGGCTGTAGCGATACATCGACAAGCAGTAAAACGACAGCGCCACTGCCGCCAACGTTCCGCCAACCACTCCGATGTAAGCAAAGCCAAACTGACTGCCCACCCAGCTTCCCACCAGTGCCCCGCCGCCGATGCCGATGTTGTAGATCCCTGAAAACAGCGCCATCGCTACATCAGTGGCATCCGGCGCCAGCACCAGGACTTTCGACTGCAGCGCCAGCCCGAAGCCCATGATCGCCATGCCCCAGAACACACTCAGCACGCCGAGGTACGAAACGTTGCCGCTCAAAGGCAATAGCAAAGCCAGGCATAAGGCGAGCACTGACACGCAGATGATCAGAAAGCGCTGTGGGTTATAGCTGTGCAGGTAGCTGAACAGCAGCGAGCCGAAAATGCCGGCGCCGCCGAATAACAACAGCAGCAGCGTCACCACATCACCGCTCATGTTGGCCACGGTCAGAACGAACGGTTCGATGTAGCTGTAGGCGGTGAACTGTGCCGTCACGACCAGCGCCGTCAGAACATAGACGGCCACCAGTGCAGGTCGCTTCAGCAATATGGGCAGGCTCTTGAGCGAACCCGAGTTCTGGCTGGGCAGCAGCGGCAGCACCTTCGCCAGACAGAACACCAGCGCCGCAGCAAAGCCGGCAATCACGATGAACGTGGTGCGCCAGCCCATGGCCTCGCCCAGCAAGCGGCCAAGGGGAATGCCCAGCACCATCGCCAGCGAAGTACCGGTTGCCAGTAAGCCCAGGGCCTGAACCTGTTTGCCCGGTGGCGCCAGGCGCACGGCCAGAGACGCGGTGATCGACCAGAACAACGCGTGCGACAACGCCACACCAATCCGGCTCACCAGCAGCATCCCGAAACTGGTCGCCAGACTCGACAGGATGTGACTGGCGATAAACATCCCGAACAGCACAATCAGCAATTTCCGCCGCTCGACGTTTCTCGTCAGCAGCATGATCGGCAATGACGTCAGCGACACCACCCACGCATAAATGGTCAGCATCAGGCCGACCTGCGCGGTCGACATGTCGAAGCTGCTGCCGATCGAACTCAGCAGACCCACAGGTACAAATTCGGTGGTATTGAACACAAACGCAGCCAGAGCCAGTGCAATTACCGCGTACCAGTTGCCGTTGTTTGTCGCCGTAGAATCACTCATTTAAACGTCGTTTTACTCTTCGATGATCGCGCGCACTCGATCTGTGTCCATCTGTGGGTGTCTTGTGACGCTCTGCGCTGGCGCAACGTTAAGCGGTTGCAGGGGTGCTTCACAACAACAGCCGAAGAATCAGTCACGCGTCGGCCAGCACGCCGATGCCTACCCCACTCACGACCTGTCACTTCGGTAAAGCGCTCGACCATGCCGAAGAAGTAATAGCGTGGCGGATTCGGATGTTTCCTGACGATCCGGACAGCCCTCAGCAAAACTGTATCGGCAAATCCACGCCATCATGATGGCAAAGTGCTAATGACAAATCCGGTAATACAGTTTAACTTACCGCCGCCTCGACCGATGGAGGGTCTGGCATTCGCACTCAGTTAAGGAAAACGATGGCAATGGTCTATTGTCGTGCTTGCGCCAAGGAGCTACACGAAACGGCGCTCACCTGCCCCCAATGCGGGGCTGTCCAACAGGCCTGCGTGCCGCAAACGCGAGCCGAAATACCCTGGCTGGCCATCGTTTCGCTGATCCTCGGGATTCTCAGCGCACTCACCCTGTTTGATGATTCCGAATGGGACAGAGAGGCGATTGTCGGTGTGGGCATCCTCAGCCTTGCGGGCCTCACTTGCGGCATCGTCTGTATCAACCAAAAACACCCGGGAAGAAACCTCGCGATTGCCGGCATTATTTTGTCAGGCCTTGCCGCGTTCGTTTTGTCCTGTCTATCGATTGAATAATTTTAGGGAAAAAATATGAGCATGGTTTTCTGCCGCGGTTGCGCCAAGGAAATTAGTAGTCTGGCCGTGGCATGCCCACAGTGCGGTGCACCTCAGGCAACTCAACCGTCCTATGCAAGCGGCCCCGCCATCACGACGGGCAACCCTTACATGGAAGCGCTGAAGAATTACGCCGTGTTCCAGGGTCGTGCCACTCGCCGCGAGTACTGGATGTTCGCGCTGATCAACCTGGGTATCTGCATTGTCATGGGTGTCCTCGACGCGATGCTCAATACCAAGGGCATCCTGGCCAACCTCTACAACCTGGCAATGTTCCTCCCGAGCATTGCCGTCGGCGCGCGCCGCATGCACGACACCGACCGCAGCGGCTGGTGGCTGCTGCTGCCAATCGTCAACCTGGTGTTTCTGGTGCAAGACAGCCAGCCAGGCCCAAACCGCTTCGGGCCGAACCGTAAAGGTGACAACTGAGTCAGCCTGCAACTGTTGATCGAGACGGCCTTCATGGCCGTCTCTTTGTTTGTGCGACCTGCTTGTGATAAACCCGCGGCGCTTTTACTCGCCACGCAACACACATTTGTCATCAAACAGATTGATAGCCCCCTAACGAAAGGTGCATGCTAGAGGGCTCGAATCGTTCTTATATCATTCCGAATGATAGTTACCTTTGCTTCATTCGATTCGTGCCATCACAGCCCGCCGAGCATCATCCGCCCATCTTCAATACATTGGCGGATGATTCCATGGAACAGTCACTCAAACATTTGCGCTTCCCCTTGGCCATGTTGGCCGTACTGGTGATGAGCGCTTGCGGCAAGACTCCGGAGACTGCCGCCACCATGCCCGCTGCCAAAGTCAGCGTGGCCAAGGTGCTGGAACAACCGGTCAACGAGTGGGACGAATTCACCGGGCGCCTCGAAGCACCGGAAACCGTTGAAATCCGTCCACGGGTCTCCGGCCAGATCGACGAGGTGGCTTTCACCGAAGGCGCGCTGGTCAAGAAAGGTGACCTGCTGTTCCAGATCGATCCACGCCCATTCCAGGCTGAGGTGCGCCGCCTCGAAGCGCTGGTCGCCCAGTCTCGTGCCAACGCCACTCGCAGTGAAAACGAAGCCGGACGCGGTGAACGCCTGCGAGCCAGCAACGCCATCTCTGCCGAACTGGCCGACTCGCGCACCAGCGCTGCACAGGAAGCCCGCGCCGCCGTCGGTGCCCTGCAAGCGCAACTGGATCTGGCCAAGCTGAACCTGAGCTTCACCCGCGTCACCGCGCCGATCAGCGGTCGCGTCAGCCGTGCCGAGATCACCGCCGGCAACCTGGTGACCGCCGACACCACGCCGCTGACCAGCGTGGTTTCTACCGACAAGGTTTACGCCTACTTCGATGCTGACGAGCGCGTGTTCCTCAAATACACCCAGCTCGCCCGTAACGGTCAGCGTGGCGCCACTACCCCGGTGTACATGGGCCTGTCCAACGAAGACGGCAACCCGCACCTGGGTCAGATGAACTTCGTCGACAACCAGGTCAACCCGAAAACCGGCACCATCCGTGGTCGCGCCGTGTTCGACAACAGCGATGGCACCTACACCCCGGGTCTGTACGCACGACTGAAACTGGTCGGCAGCGGCACTTACAACGCCATGCTCATCAACGACGAAGCGGTCGGTACCGATCTGGGCAAGAAGTTCGTGCTGGTGATGGATGCGGACAACAAGACCGTCTACCGCGCCGTCGAACTGGGGCCGAAGATCGAAGGCCTGCGCATCGTCCGTACCGGTCTGAACAAGGACGACACGATCATCGTCAAGGGCCTGCAGCGGGTACGTCCAGGTTCGCCGGTGACTCCTGAAGTGATCCCGATGGCCAGCGAACAAACCATCGCGGCACTCGCTCAACAACGTCAAGCGCTGGAAGCCAGCAACCTGCCCAAAGTCGCCCCTGCCAAAGGCGCGTCCGGTGCGGTTGTGAAGCTGGCTGCTACGACCCCACGCGGTTAAGGGACGACAACTCCGATGAATTTTTCCCAATTCTTCATTTCACGGCCGATCTTCGCAGCGGTACTTTCGCTGTTGATCCTGATCGCCGGTGCGATCTCGCTGTTCCAGCTACCGATCAGCGAATACCCGGAAGTCGTGCCACCGACCGTGGTGGTACGTGCGAACTTCCCGGGCGCCAACCCAAAAGTCATCGGTGAAACCGTGGCTGCTCCACTGGAGCAGGCCATCACCGGCGTCGAGAACATGCTGTACATGTCCTCGCAGTCCACCGCTGACGGCAAGATCACCCTGACCATCACCTTCGCTCTGGGCACTGACCTGGACAACGCGCAGGTACAGGTGCAGAACCGGGTGACCCGTACCGAGCCGAAACTTCCAGAAGAAGTGACGCGCATCGGTATCACCGTCGACAAGGCTTCGCCCGACCTGACCATGGTTGTGCACTTGACCTCGCCGGACAAACGCTACGACATGCTCTACCTGTCCAACTACGCGATCCTCAACATCAAGGATGAGCTGGCGCGTCTGGGTGGTGTCGGTGACGTGCAGCTGTTCGGTATGGGCGACTACTCGTTGCGGGTCTGGCTCGATCCGAACAAGACCGCTTCGCGCAACCTGACTGCCACCGATGTGGTGACGGCGATTCGTGAGCAGAACCGTCAGGTCGCTGCCGGTCAGCTCGGAGCGCCCCCTGCCCCGAATGCCCAGAGCTTCCAGCTGTCGGTCAACACGCAGGGCCGTCTGGTCTCTGAAGAAGAATTCGAGAACATCATCATTCGCGCAGGCGACAACGGTGAAATCACTCGTCTCAAGGACATCGCTCGCGTCGAACTGGGTTCCAGCCAGTACGCCCTGCGTTCGTTGCTGAACAATCAGCCGGCGGTAGCGATCCCGATCTTCCAGCGTCCAGGTTCCAACGCCATCCAGATCTCGAACGAAGTTCGCGGCAAGATGGAAGAGCTGAAGAAAGGCTTCCCGCAAGGCATGGACTACAGCATCGTCTATGACCCGACGATTTTCGTGCGCGGCTCGATCGAGGCGGTGGTTCACACCCTCTTCGAAGCGCTGATCCTCGTGGTGCTGGTGGTGATCCTGTTCCTGCAGACCTGGCGTGCCTCGATCATTCCGTTGGTGGCGGTGCCGGTATCGTTGATCGGTACGTTTGCAGTGATGCACCTGTTCGGCTTCTCGCTCAACGCGCTGTCGCTGTTCGGCCTGGTACTGGCGATCGGTATTGTGGTGGACGACGCCATCGTGGTGGTGGAGAACGTCGAGCGGAACATCGAGCTGGGCTTGAACCCGGTCGAAGCAACCAAGCGAGCGATGCGTGAAGTGACCGGCCCGATCATCGCGACGGCCCTGGTGCTGTGTGCGGTGTTCGTACCGGCGGCGTTCATTTCCGGCCTCACCGGGCAGTTCTACAAACAGTTCGCACTGACCATCGCCATCTCGACCGTGATCTCGGCGTTCAACTCGCTGACCCTGTCGCCAGCGCTGGCCGCCGTACTGCTCAAGAGCCACGACGCGCCGAAAGACCGCTTCTCCAAAGTGCTGGACAAGATCTTTGGCGGCTGGCTGTTCCGTCCGTTCAACCGTTTCTTTGACAAGGCCAGCCACGGTTATGTCGGTACTGTGCGCCGTGTTATCCGTGGCAGCGGCATTGCCCTGTTCCTGTATGCAGGCCTGATGGTGCTGACGTTCTTCGGTTTCTCCAGCACCCCGACCGGTTTCGTACCGGGCCAGGACAAGCAATACCTGGTGGCCTTCGCGCAACTGCCGGACGCCGCGAGCCTGGATCGCACCGAAGACGTGATCAAGCGCATGTCCGACCTGGCGCTGAAACAGCCAGGCGTGGAAAGCGCCGTAGCGTTCCCGGGCCTGTCGATCAACGGCTTCACCAACAGCCCGAACGCCGGCATCGTGTTCGTCACCCTGAAACCGTTCGACGAACGTAAAGACCCGAGCATGTCCGCCGGTGCAATCGCCGGGGCCCTGAACGGCCAGTACGCGAACATTCAGGAAGCGTACATGGCGATCTTCCCGCCTCCGCCGGTACAAGGTCTGGGCACCATTGGTGGTTTCCGCCTGCAAATCGAAGACCGGGGCAACCTGGGCTACGACGAGTTGTATAAAGAGACGATGAACATCATCACCAAGAGCCACAGCGTTCCTGAGCTCGCGGGTCTGTTCACCAGCTACACGGTAAACGTGCCACAGGTCGATGCCGCCATCGATCGCGAGAAAGCCAAGACCCACGGCGTGGCCGTCAGCGATATCTTCGACACCCTGCAGATCTACCTGGGTTCGCTGTATGCCAACGACTTCAACCGCTTCGGGCGCACCTATCAGGTCAACGTTCAGGCTGAGCAACAGTTCCGCCTCGAATCCGACCAGATCGGCCAGCTGAAAGTGCGCAACAACAAGGGCGAAATGATCCCGCTGGCGACCTTCATCAAGGTCAGCGACACCTCGGGTCCGGATCGCGTGATGCACTACAACGGCTTCATCACCGCTGAAATCAACGGTGCTGCGGCTCCCGGCTACAGCTCCGGCCAGGCCGAAAAAGCCATCGAGAAACTGCTCAAGGATGAACTTCCGAACGGCATGACCTACGAGTGGACCGACCTGACCTACCAGCAGATTCTGTCCGGCAACACTGCGCTGTTCGTGTTCCCGCTCTGCGTACTGCTGGCGTTCCTGGTGCTCGCCGCACAATACGAAAGCTGGAGCCTGCCACTGGCGGTGATCCTGATCGTACCGATGACCCTGCTGTCGGCGATCACCGGGGTGATCATCTCCGGCGGCGACAACAACATCTTCACCCAGATCGGCTTGATCGTACTGGTGGGCCTGGCCTGCAAGAACGCGATTCTGATCGTCGAATTCGCCAAGGATAAACAGCTGGAAGGTCTCGATCCGCTGGCTGCGGTACTGGAAGCCTGCCGTCTGCGTCTGCGGCCGATCCTGATGACCTCCTTCGCGTTCATCATGGGTGTGGTGCCGCTGGTGTTCTCCAGCGGTGCCGGTGCCGAGATGCGTCACGCCATGGGTGTAGCGGTGTTCTCCGGGATGCTCGGGGTGACCTTCTTCGGTCTGTTGCTGACGCCAGTGTTCTATGTGCTGATTCGTAATTTTGTCGAACGCGGCGAAGCCCGCAAAGCGGCCAAAGCGCACAATCTTCAACAGCCACTGGAGGCGCAACAATGAGTCTGAAAGTCTTCCTGCCGAGTCTGCTGGTGCTGGCGCTGAGCGCCTGCGCCGTCGGCCCTGACTACAAGACCCCAGCCACGGAGGCGGCCAATATCACGACCGCCACCGACGGCGCTGCCGGGCAAAAGAACTTCGACCGTTCGAAATTCGAAGGCATCTGGTGGCAGCAATTCGACGATCCGACTCTCAACCAGTTGGTGACCCAATCGCTGCAAGGCAACCGGCAACTGCGCGTGGCGTTCGCTCGCTGGAAAGCCGCCCGGGCGATCCGCGACGACGTCAGCAACGATGCGATGCCAACCATCACCAGCCGCGCCAGCAGTGATCTGGCCAAGGGACAAATCCCTGGCCAGACCACCAAACGGGTCAACAGCGAACGCTATGACCTGGGGCTGGACATGGCCTGGGAAATCGATCTGTTTGGCCGCATCCAACGCAACCTGGAAGCCAGCGACGCCGACCAGCAAGCGGCCGAAGCCGACCTGTACCAACTGCAAGTCACCATGATTGCCGAACTGGTGGACGCCTACGGTCAACTGCGTGGCGCGCAACTGCGCGAGAAGATCGCGGTGGCCAACCTGGAAAACCAGCAGGAGTCGCGCAAAATCACCATCAGCCTGCGTGACGCTGGCGTCGGCGATCAACTCGACGTCGAACGTGCCGATGCGCGTCTGGCCTCGGTTGAAGCCAGCGTCCCGCAACTGCAGGCCGAACAGGTTCGGCAGAAGAACCGTATCGCCACCCTGCTGGGTGAGCGTGCGGACAAACTCACCGTCGATCTGAGCCCGAAAGACTTGCCGGCGATTGCCAAGGCCTTGCCGATCGGTGATCCGGGCGAACTGCTGCAACGGCGTCCGGACATCCTCAGCGCCGAACGCAAACTGGCGTCGGCCACCGCGCGGATCGGCGTGGCCAAGGCCGACCTGTTCCCTCGGGTCAGCCTCAGCGGTTTCCTCGGCTGGACGGCCGGGCGTGGTTCGCAGATCGGTTCCTCGGCGGCCAACGCCTGGGCACTCGGCCCGAGCATCACTTGGGCGGCGTTCGATCTTGGCAGCGTGCGTGCCCGTTTGCGCGGCGCCGATGCCGATGCCGAAGGCGCACTGGCGACCTACGAGCAACAAGTGTTGCTGGCCCTGGAAGAATCGGAAAACGCCTTCAGTGATTACGGCAAGCGTCAGCAACGTCTGATCTCGCTGATCCGTCAGAGTGAATCGAGCCGCAAGGCTGCCGATCTGGCGGAAATCCGCTACCGCGAAGGCACCACTGACTTCCTCGTGCTGCTCGACGCTCAGCGCGAACGCCTGAACGCCGAAGACAGCCAGGCCCAGGCCGAAGTCGATCTGTATCGCGGCATCGTCGCGATCTACAAGGCCTTGGGTGGTGGCTGGCAGCCAGAAACGGTCGCCAGCAAGTAAGCGTTTTTCAAGAGCTCCTTTGGTTGGCCGCAACCAACCAATTTTTTGCCCCGTGTATCATTCGGTCGCGGGGCTTTTTTGTGCCTGCCCCTGCAGGAGTGAGCCTGCTCGCGATGGCGCCGGATCAGCCAACTTGCAGGGGAACTGGCATAGCGCATTCGCGAGCAGGCTCGCTCCTACAATTGATCGGCTTGCGAATTTGACTCAACGGCCAAGCTGACCGAAGCTTGCCCCTCTGCTAAAGAACACCCGTTCACGGAAATCGCATGCCTCAGTCCCGCCGCTACCTGCTCATCAGCCTTGGCCTCGTGCTGCTCATCGTCGTTGCCTGGTTCTCCCTGCGTTCCACCGCCCCGGTGGTGCCCGAGGCGATCAAACGCGGCTACAGCGAAGCCCTCACGGCGGCCCGTTCCGGTCAGCCGGGGGCGGCGCGGCAGTTGTATCAACAGCTGGGGCGCCCGGATCTGTCGGTCAAGCGCAGTGTCTGGCTGCTGGCCGAGCTGCCCAACTACCCAAGCCCGCAAGCCCTGAAACTGGCCGACGCGCATCTGCAGAATGAAGCGCCCGAGGTGCGCCTGGCAGCGATTCAGAGCGTGGTGGGACTGGTGCCCGGCGGACAACGCAGTCTGTTGCTCGGGCCGATGCTGGAGGATGAAGATCAAACCGTGCGTTTTGCCGCGATCAACGCTCTGCTGGGTCTGACGCCGGATGAGCTCGGTCTGTATTTCGCCCCGCTGCAGCAAGCAATCGATGGCTGGGAGCAGGTGCTCACCGGCCAACCGGAAAGCGCCGCCACCTACGCGCAACTGGCGCGCCTGTATCTGCACAACGCTGAACTCAAACAGGCCCAGCAAGCGCTCGACAACACGCTGCGTCTGGAGCCGGGAAACCTTCAGGCGCTGGTGATGCAGATCGATGTCCTCGACCGTCAGGGCCAGAGCGACGCTGCTCGCCAATTGCTTGCCAAACAACTGCAGAGCCAACCCGATTCCGCCTACCTGCAGCACGCACTGGGTCTGTGGCTGTTGCACCACGGCCAGCGCGAGTTCGCCCTGCTCGGCTTGTCCAAAGCGGTCGAACTCGAGCCGGACAACAAGGACTACCGCTACGACCTGGCGACCACCCTGCACACGGCCGAAGAACTGGAAGCGGCACAAAAGCAGTTGCAGGAAGTCGTGCAGCGCCACCCCGCCGACCGCAAGGCCCGGGTGTTGCTGATCAATTACTGGAAGGAAAGCGGCCAGTTGCAGAACGTGCAGATTCTGCTGGCGCAACTGGAGCAGATGAACCCTGACGACCCGGTCTTGCAACAAGGGCTTTGAGCCTCAGCAGTTTTCATCAATGACATTTTGATATCGAAACCTCGGAACCGTCATGACCCGCAGCGGTCAAGTAATCAGGTAGTGCACAACGGCTTGTACAGCCTGCTGCCTCGATTCCCCTAGTCATGAGAGGGCATTCTTTGTCTACGTCCAACGAGTTGATCAGTGCAAAAGCCGCCACCGGCATTGCCGGCCTGGATGACATCCTGGCCGGCGGTCTGTCCCGAGGCCACGTGTTTTTGCTCGAGGGTGAACCCGGTACAGGCAAAACCACCGTCGCGTTGCATTTCCTGTTGGCTGGCGCGCGCGCCGGTGAACGCTGTCTGTACATCACGCTGTCGGAAACCGAGCGTGAGCTGCGCCAGGGCGCACTGTCCCACGGCTGGGAGCTGAACGAAAACATTGAAATCTTCGAGCTGACGCCGCCGGAAAGTCTGCTCAACGCCGAGCATCAGCAAAGCCTGCTGTACTCCTCCGACCTTGAGCTGGGCGAAGCCACCAAGCAGATTTTCGAAGTGGTCGAGCGCTTCAAGCCGACCCGCGTGGTGCTCGACAGCCTGTCGGAGATTCGCCTGCTGGCGCAAAGCTCGCTGCGTTACCGTCGACAGATTCTGGCGATCAAGCATTACTTCGTACGTTACCACGCCACGATCCTGCTGCTTGATGACCTGACCGCCGAGTCCCTCGACAAGACCGTGCACAGCGTGGCCCACGGGGTCATCCGCCTCGAAGAACTGACCCCCAACTATGGTGCCGAGCGCAGACGCATCCGGGTGATCAAGTATCGCGGCCAGAAATATCGCGGCGGCTTCCACGACTTCACCATCATGGGCGATGGCATCCATGTCTTCCCTCGACTGGTGGCCGCCGAACATCGCGGCGACTATCCGCGTTTGCAACTGACCAGCAATATCAGGGAGTTGGATGCGTTGCTCGGCGGTGGTATCGAAACCGGCTCCAGTACGCTGATCCTCGGCCCGGCGGGTACGGGCAAATCGCTGATCTCTATGATCTTCGCCGCCGCCGCAGTCTCTCGTGGCGAAAAAGCCGCATTGTTTATCTTCGATGAAGAGCTGGGCCTGCTGTTCGAGCGCATGAAAAACATCGGCATCGACCTCAAGGCCCTGCAAGCCACCGGCAACCTGCTGATCGAGCAAGTGGACGCTGCCGAGCTGTCCCCTGGCGAGTTCTCCCACCGGGTAAGACGCTGCGTCGACGACAGCGACATCAAAACCGTGGTGATCGACAGTATCAACGGCTATCAGGCCGCGATGCCGGAAGAGAACGCGTTGGTGCTGCACATGCACGAGTTGCTGCTGTATCTGAACCGCAAAGGCGCGGCGACCTTCATGACCGTCGCCCAGCATGGTCTGGTGGGCGACATGCAGGCGCCGGTCGATATCACTTATCTGGCCGACACGGTGATTCTGTTGCGTTACTTCGAAGCCATCGGCAAGGTCCGCCGGGCCATTTCCATCATCAAGAAACGTACCGGCAGTCACGAGTCGACAATCCGTGAATACCGCATCTCAACCCAGGGCATGACCATCGGTGAACCGCTGGAAGCCTTCCAGGGCGTGCTGCGCGGCGTTCCGACCTATCTCGGCGCGAGCAATCCGCTGCTGCGGGAAGAAGGCTTGTGACAGTCACCGTGCCGCTGTCGGAACGGGCGCTGATTCTGGCGCCCATGGGTCGTGACAGCCAAGTGGCCCTGATGATCCTCAATGAAGCCGGATTTGGTGGAATGATCGCCACTGATCTGGGGGCGTTGTGTGCCGAGCTGGAGCCCGGTGCCGGACTCCTGCTGATTGCCGCGGAAGCCCTGCGCGGACCGGAACTGGAAAGGCTGTTGCTGTATCTGGAGCAACAGCCGGCCTGGTCGGATTTGCCGATCATCCTGCTGACCCACCACGGAGGCCCGGAACAAGGCCCCTCCTCGCGCCTGAGCAAATTGCTGGGCAACGTCACCTTCCTTGAGCGCCCGTTTCATCCGGCAACCCTGATCAGCCTGGTCTCCACGGCTTTGCGCGGGCGACGACGACAGTACGAGGCGCGTGACCGCCTGATCGATCTGAGTGAAAGCGAACGCCGCCTGCAATCGACCCTGGAAACCCTTGAGCAACAGGTCGAGGAACGTACTGCGCAACTTCGGCACAACGAAGAGGCACTGCGCCAGTCGCAGAAAATGGAAGCGGTCGGCCAGCTCACCGGTGGCATCGCCCACGACTTCAACAACATGCTGACCGGGATCATCGGCAGCCTCGAACTGCTGCGCCGGCGGCTGGCGCGCGGCCGCACCGATGACCTCGACAGCCTGATCGATCTGGGCGTGACTTCGGCCAACCGTGCTGCCGGCCTGACCCACCGTTTGCTGGCCTTTTCCCGCCGGCAATCGCTGGACTCCAAAGCCGTGCAGATGAACACGCTAGTGCTGTCGATGGGCGAGTTGCTGCAACGCAGCCTGAACGAAAGCATCCAGTTGGACATGCGCCTGAACGACAATCTGTGGGTGGCCGAAGCCGACCCCAATCAACTGGAAAGCGCCCTGCTCAACCTGGTGCTCAATGCCCGCGATGCCATGCCCGATGGCGGCAAACTGGTGGTCGAGACTACTAATCAGGTGCTTGCCCGAGACTTCACCGAGGCCTATACCAACCTCGAACCCGGCGATTACGTGATGCTGAGCGTCACCGATAACGGCAGCGGCATGCCGCAGAGCGTGATCAACCGCGCGTTCGATCCGTTTTTCACCACCAAGCCGATCGGCCAGGGCACCGGACTGGGCTTGTCGATGATTTATGGCTTCAGCAAACAGTCCCGAGGTCACGTCTCGATCGACAGCGAAATCGATCAGGGCACCACGGTCAAACTGTACTTGCCGCGTTTTCGTGGTGAAGAACTGGAGCATCCGGTTTCCGATACCCAGCAGGCCCCGGAAGCGCTGGACGGCGAAACCGTGCTGATCGTCGAAGACGATCCCGCCGTGCGCGTACTGGTCAGCGCAGTGCTCAGTGAGTTGGGTTATGCGTTTGTCGAGGCCAGCGATGCCGACGGCGCGGTGCCGATTCTCAACTCGGCGCAGCGCATCGACCTGCTGATCAGTGACGTCGGCCTGCCCGGCATGAACGGCCGGCAACTGGCGGAAATCGGCCGGCAGTACCGACCTGGGCTGAAGGTGTTGTTCATCACCGGTTACGCGGAGCACGCAGCGGTACGCGGTGGCTTTCTCGACCCGGGGATGCAGATGATCACCAAGCCATTCACCTTCGACCTGTTGACCGCCAAGGTCCGCGAGATGATCCGAGGCTGACGCCCGAACATGGCAGAACAACTGAAGTTCATCAGCGGCCAACTGCTCAGCATAGGCCGCTTTTTCATGGTTGAAACCTGTCAACTCTGACAGCTATCCATCTGCAGTCACCCTTGCTTGAATCGCTGAGAAAGGTGCTCCGTCCTTATCAAGGGAAGCCGTGCCTGGTTGGCACGTGAGCGAAACAAAGGAAGGCACGATGAACAGAAATCTTGCACTGATATTGATGCTGGCACTGTCGTTGGCGGGGTGCTTGCCCCCCGAACAGGCACAGGTCAAAACCGACAGCGGGATCAGCGTCGCGAGTGCGACATCCAGTACGGCACAAACTGGCCCGCAGGTCGCCGCGAACCTGACGGCGCAGTACAACGATGTGCGGGTCAATTGTGGCTCAGCTTCGATGCCGGCATTTCTCTGTCGCGGGATCATGCTGCGCTCAACCGTTCCTTCCACGGCTTACAAGGCCTGGAACCCCAGCCCTCATTCTCAAACCAGTGGCGGTGTGCCCTTTTAATTCTTGAGCAAAGACGCCAAGTTCACGGGACTCGTGTTCGGTCAGAAGAATGGCTTTATTTTTTTCCCGGTGCTATCACGCCCCACCGGCACACGGCAAATTGAAGTGCTTTGCTCCTATCCACTTGATGGCGCCACGCAATTGAGAATTGCGCCCGGTTGTGGCGCGCATCCCTATTCACCTGATCGCAGTCGACGCTGCCAGACCATTGGCATAACCACAGCCGAAGGCTGGCTAGCCAATCGTCAGGCGAATAGCTGGAATATTTGCAGTTTCGACGTACGCGACTCCATGAACCATCTGGGCGCGGACTCTTTTTACCAGACCATTCGTGCTCATCAGCTGGGCGGCTTTTTTGCCGGTCAACATGACTATATTGAGCTGATTCTGGCGACCTGGCCGCAAAACATTCCGAAAGAGCTGCCGATTCAGGCGTTCTTTTATCTGGATGGAGGATTGGCCGGGGCGCAGTTTGACCAAAACGATTTTTTCAATTCGACGGGCGGCAAGGTTGTGCCGATTATCAAGATTAACCTGCCACGCGCCGCCAACGCCGATGCGCAGTTCATATATAACCAGGCAGACCAGGTCAAATAACGGTTCGGAAACAATTGGCTGCAGCTGCCAGAAGGATGAAAGGAGTCACTGGATGTGCGTCGGCATTGCGCCGACGCACGCTTCAGGCCAGCAATTCCTGAATCTTCTCCTGCAGCACGTCCAGATCGAACGGCTTTTCCAGGATCGGCGCCTTGAGCGTGATCGGGCTGCCGGTCTCGCGGATTTCCTGCGGATAGCCGCTGATGAAAATCACCTTCAGATCCGGGCGCAACTTGACCGCCGGTTCAGCGATCTGCACGCCGGAGATCCCGCCCGGCAGACGGAAATCGGTGATCAACATGTCCAGATGCGGCTTGCTCGCGAGAATCTCGAACGCCTGCTCGCCGTTTTCGGCCTGCAACACGCGATACCCCTGCCCTGACAAATAATCGGTCAGGACCATCAAGATAACCGGTTCGTCCTCGACGACGAGTACTACATCTTGTGCATCTACGCTCATGGGAAGCCTTTGTTCGGTCAATAGCTGCTGATACGACCGTGCGGTCACTCAGAGGTTGCGTCGGATGTGCCGTTTTCCTGGATTGGCAGACAAACGCGAAACAGGGCGCCTTCGTTGATTTGACTCTCGACGACGATGGAACCGCCATGGGCGGCGACGATCTGCTCGGAAATGAACAGACCCAGTCCGAGACCAGCCACTACCGTCTTGGCGGAGACCCGTTCGAACTGCTGAAAAATACGTTTCTGGTTCTCTTCACTGATGCCGATGCCACGGTCCTGAACCTCGACCCGCGCTTCGTCGCCCTCACGATACACGCGCACCTGAATCGGGCTGCGACCACCATAACGCAAGGCGTTGGTCAGCAGATTGGACACCACCTGCTCGATGCGGAACTCATCCCAATGCCCCTCCACCGGCTCTGGCGCGGTGAAGCTGACTTCAGTCTCGGCCGCTTCCATTTGCTGGGCAAAGTTCTGCAGCAGATTGCCCACCAGTTGCGACAGATCAAAACGATTGGGCCGGATCGACAGCTTGCCGGTGCGAATCCGCGAGACGTCGAGCATGTCTTCGATCAGACGGATCAGGCTTTTGATCTGGCGCTCATCGCGGTCGACCATCGCGTGCATCTTGTCGAGGGTAAACGCGGCGGCGTTGTCCCGCGCCAGGTGCATCTTGCGCAACTGGGTTTCGAGTATCAGGCCATTGAGCGGCGTGCGCACTTCGTGGGCGACGATTGACATGAAGTCATCGCGCATCCGCACCGCCTGCTCCAGCTCAAGCTGTGTGCTCTGCAGTTGTTGCAGCAGCGCTTCCTGCTCGCGACGGGCCTGCTCCAGGGCTTCGACCTGTTGCTTCATGGCCTTGCTCTGGCGGTACAGGTCGACGAACACATTGACCTTGCTCTTCACCGCGTGGATGTCCAGCGGCTTGTGCAGGAAGTCCACCGCCCCGCTCTCGTAGCCCTTGAACGCGTAGTTCAGTTCACGGCCGGCGGCGCTGACGAAAATGATCGGGATGTTCTTGGTTTTCTCGGTGCCGCGCATCAACTCGGCAAGTTCGAAGCCGTTCATCCCCGGCATCTGCACGTCGAGGATGGCCATGGCGAACTCGTGTTGCAGCAACAGTGACAGTGCTTCGTCCGCCGACAGCGCCTTGTAGACGGTGCGGTCTTCGCGTTTGATCAGTGCTTCGAGAGCCAGCAGATTCTCCGGCAGATCGTCGACGATCAGCAATTTGGCCTGGATATTACTCAGCATGCGATTCGTTCCAGCTCGACAAGCAGACGGCCGATGCCGTTAATGGTTAGGACATGATCCGGCTGCTGTACCTTAAGTGCAGCCAGTGGCATGGTGGCGACTTGCGCCTCTTCGGGGTCCTGGACGATGGTCAAACCACCGCAGCGTTTGACTTGCGCCAACCCGCGCGCGCCATCGTGGTTCGCGCCGGTAAGCAGTACAGCGGCCAGTGATTCCCCGTAGGCGTCAGCTGCCGATTCAAACAGGTAGTCGATCGAAGGCCGGGAATAATGCACGCGCTCTTCAAGGCTCAGTGAAAGGCTGCGATCCTGCTCCACCGACAGGTGGTAACCCGGTGTCGCGAAATACAGGTTGCCGGCCACTATGTCCTGTTTGTCGACAGCCTCGTGCACCGGCATTTCCACGCGCCGGGCGAAGACCTCGGCCAATTGACTGCGGCGCTCTTCGGGCAGGTGCAGGACAACAATGATCGGCAACACATAGCCTCGGCGCAGCGGCCCGAGCAGGCTCAACAGCGCCTCAACGCCACCAGCGGAAGCCCCGACCACAATCGCCTCGACGCGAGGTAAATCCACGGCCTCGTTCATGTTTTGCGGTAGATCCGTTCTTGTTTCACCAGCGGCTCGAACTGGTTTGCATAACTGGAAAAATCCAGCGTCTCTTTGCTGCCAAGCACCAGAAAGCCGCGATGGCAAAGCGATTCATGGAACAGACCGAACGCGCGGTCCTGCAGCTTCTTGTTGAAGTAAATCAGCACATTGCGGCAGGAAATCAGCTGCGTTTCGGAGAACACGCTGTCAGTCGCCAGACTGTGGTCGGCAAAGGTCACGTTCTCACACAGGCTCTTGTCGAAAATCGCGTAGCCGTACGCAGCCGTGTAGTAATCGGCGAAGGAGCGCTGGCCGCCGGCCTGCTGGTAATTGGCCGTATAGGCGCGCACGTTTTCCATCGAGAAAATCCCTTGCTTGGCCTTGTCCAGCGAGCGCGGGTTGATGTCGGTGGCGTAGATGATGGTGCGTTCGAGCAGGCCTTCTTCGCGCAGCAGGATCGCCATCGAATAGACTTCCTCGCCCGTGCTGCACCCGGCGATCCAGATCTTCAGCGACGGATAGGTGCGCAGCAGCGGCACCACTTCCTTGCGGATCGCCAGAAAGTGCGACGGATCGCGAAACATCTCGCTGACCGGGATCGTCAGCAACTGCAGCAACTGCATGAACGCGGTCGGGTCATGCAGGACTTTTTCCTGCAACGCCGAAATGGTCGCGCATTCGAACTGACTCAAGGCGTGCTGCACCCGGCGCTTGATCGAAGCGCCCGAGTAATCGCGAAAATCGTAGCTGTACTTGAGGTAGATAGCCTCGATCAGCAACCGCAGTTCGATTTCGCTGTTGCGCTCCACGGAATGACTGCTTTCCACTAAATGCGTTCCATCTTCGGTAACCACACACGAATCAACGAGAACAAGCGATCCAGATCGATGGGCTTGGCCAGGTAATCGTTGGCGCCCGCCTGCAGGCAGCGCTCCTGATCGTCCTTCATGGCCTTGGCCGTCACCGCGATGATCGGCAGCTTGCGCCAGCGCGGATCCTTGCGGATTTCAAGGGTGGCTTCAAAACCATCCATTTCCGGCATCATCACGTCCATCAGCACCAGATCGATGTCCTCGACTTCATTCAACCTGTCAATCGCCTCACGACCATTACGGCCGATCACCACGACGGCGCCCTTGTGCTCCAGCGCGCTGGTCAGGGCGAAGATGTTGCGCACATCGTCGTCCACCAACAGCACCTTGCGACCTTCAAAAACCTTGTCGCGGCTGCGCGCGGTCTTGAGCATCTTCTGCCGTTCATGGGACAACTGCGATTCGACTTTGTGCAGAAAAAGTGTCACCTCATCGAGCAGGCGTTCCGGCGAACGCGCGCCCTTGATGATGATCGAGCGCGAATACTTGCGCAGCTCGGCTTCTTCATCGCGGGTCAGGTTGCGCCCGGTGTAGACGATGACCGGCGGGAACGAGCAGATATCCTCGGTGGACATACGCTTGAGCAGATCGTTGCCAAGCATGTCCGGTAATTTCAGGTCGATCACCATGCAGTCGTAAATCGTCGTGCGCAGCTTCTCCAGCGCCTCCTGCGCCAGGCCGACCGCGGTAATTTCGATGTCGTCGTCACCGATCAGGCGGGCAATGCTTTCGCGTTGCAGATCGTCATCTTCGACCAGCAGCACGCGCTTGACCTTCTGGGTCAGCTTGGCTTCCAGACGGGCGAATACATCCTTCAGTTCTTCGCGAGTGGTCGGCTTGACCGCATACCCGATGGCACCCATGTGCATGGCTGCCTCGACACGATCTTCAACGGAAATCACGTGCACCGGGATGTGCCGGGTTTCGGCGTGTTCTTTCAAACGTTGCAACACGGTCAGCCCGGAATGATCCGGCAGGCGCATGTCGAGCAGTATCGCGTCCGGCACGAACTCGCGGGCCAGGTCATAACCTTCATCCGCGCCATGGGCGACCAGACACTGGTAACCCAACTCATGGGCCAAGTCATAAAGGATGTGAGCGAAATTCGGTTCGTCTTCCACCACCAGGATGCAGCGGGTGGCGAACGGGGCCTTGCCACGGTCATCGGCAAAGCGCGGGATGTGCACCGGGACCGTTGGCGACACTGCGATCGATGGCGGCGCAACCGGGGCCGGCGCCGAAACCGGCGGCGGCGTAAAGGTCAACGGTGTGCGCAGCGCATCACCCTGTTCACTGTATTGCTGCGGCAACACCAGCGTGAACACGCTGCCCTGCCCCGGCGTGCTGCTGACACTGATCGAGCCGCCGAGCAAGGCCGCCAGATCCCGCGAGATCGACAGGCCCAGGCCGGTACCGCCGTACTTGCGGTTGGTGGTGCCGTCGGCCTGACGGAACGCTTCGAAGATGCTTTCCTGCTGATCCGTCGCGATGCCGATGCCCGAGTCGCGCACAATGAAAGCGATCTGCTCGTTCGGCTGAGCGCTGATGGTCAGGCTGACCGTACCTTTCTCGGTGAACTTCACGGCGTTGGACAGCAGGTTCTTGATCACCTGCTCCAGACGTTGGCGATCAGTGAACAGCATGGCCGGTGCACCCGGTTGCAGATCGACGCTGAACGTCAGTTGCTTGTCCGCCGCCAGCGGTTCGAACACGCTGCGCAGCCCGTCCGCCAGGCGCGCGACGCTGGTGTTTTCCGGGATCACTTCGAGCTTGCCGGCCTCGACTTTGGAAATGTCGAGAATGTCGTTGATCAGGTTCAGCAGGTCGTTGCCGGCGGAATAGATCGACTCGGCGAACTTGACCTGCTCGGCACTCAAATTGTCGTGCTGGTTCTCCGCCAGCAACTTGGCAAGGATCAGCGAACTGTTCAACGGCGTGCGCAGTTCGTGGGACATGTTGGCGAGGAATTCGGACTTGTACTTGCTCGAACGCTGCAGTTCTTCGGCGCGCTCTTCGAGTTGTACCTGAACCTGATTGAGCTCGGTGTTCTTCAGGTCCATGGCGTCGCGCTGCTCGGCCAGGGTCTGCGCCTGCTCGGCCAGTTGCTCGTTGGTCTGTTCCAGCTCGACCTGTTGGATTTCCAGATGCGCCTGGGACTCCTTGAGAATCCGCGACTGCTCTTCCAGTTCTTCGTTGGCAGTCTTGAGTTCTTCCTGCTGCACCTGCAGCTCTTCGTTGAGCTGCTGGGTTTCGGCCAGCACTTCTTGCAGGCGCTGGCGATAACGCGCCGCTTCGATCGAAGTACCGATATTGCCGGCAATCAGTTCGAGCAATTCAACATCGCGCTGAGTCAGCGGACGCAAGAAGCCCAGTTCGATCACGCCGTTGACCCGGTCGTCATCACTGGTCGGCACCACCAGCACGCTGCGCGGCAGGCCTTCACCCAGACCGGAGCTGACCTTGAAGTAGTCCGACGGCACTGAATCGAGGCGAATCAGGCGTCCTTCTTGGGCCACCTGACCGACAATGCCTTCGCCACTGTAGATCGACTGATTCTGCTCTTCCTGCTCGCGGGAGAATCCGTAGGACGCCACCCGCTTGAGGCCGCCGTGCTCTTCGCGCACATACAGCGCTGCCACCGCGGTGCCCAGGTACTGTGCGCAGAACTGCAAGATGTTGCGCCCCAGCAGATTGAGCGTCAGTTGCCCCAGCACCTGCTCGGCCAACTCGGTCTGACCGCTGCGCATCCATGCCTGACGCTCCAGACGCTCGGCGCTGGCTTGCTGCGCGGCCAGGGTGGCGCTGTAGCTTTCAGACAGACTGACCAGATCACGCCGGCCGACATACGCCAGCAAACCACTGATGCCGGCAATGAACAGCAGATACAGGGTGATGCTCCAGATCGTGGTGCGGCGCACGTCTTCGTTGCGCGTGGCGCGCAACTGCTGCTCCATGTCGATCACGTCTTCGTACTGTTTACGAATTTCATCGGTCAGGCGCTTGCCTCGGCCGGCCTTGACCGCAGCCTTGTAGTCGCCGCTGGAGCGCTGCAGATCGATCATCGATTGCGCATAGTTGCTCCACTCGGTCTGCAACGCCTGCAAACGCCGCAAGCGGTCGGTCTGCACCGGGTTGTCGGCGGTCAGTTCGAGCAACGTGTCGAGCGCCACGTTGATCCGCGGCTTGGCGGTCTCGTACGGGTCGAGAAAGTGCTCGTCGCCACTGAGCAGGAAGCCGCGCATGCCGGTTTCCAGATCCACGGTGAGTTTCACCGCCTCGTTGGCGTTATTGATCACCCGGTCAGTGTGCTCCACCCACTGGATCACCGACAGTAGATAGCTGATCAGCGAGACGAAGAACACCGCACTGATAGCACCAACACCCAGCGGCAGGCCGATGTTACGGGTCAGGAGCTTGCGGAAGCGGCGTTCATCAACCGAGGACGGAGAGGACATGGGGCAGCCTTGTCAAACTGTTGAAACCGGGGAGTTTGCCCCAAAACAGCGTTATGGATCCATTTTTCTCACTGCTTTGGCGGCAATTTCCTACATTTGCTGCGCTTGCCGATCCACCAACAGTTATCCTTGCCGCGCCGATTGCAGCTAATCTTTTTTGCATCCATCGGGGAACTTGTGGCCATGCGCCACTTACTCATGCAAGAGCCCGGCATTTTCGACCGGCCGAGACCCCCGCATTCCTTTCTTGAGAGCCTTCACTATGTCCATCCCAGCGCCCACCATCCTAGTAGTTGAAGACGACAACATCGTGCGCATGCTCATCGTCGATGTGCTGGAGGAGCTGGAGTTCAATGTGCTGGAGGCAAACGACAGCGAGCCGGCACTGGCGATTCTCGCAGACTCGAGCAAGTCAATCGATTTGATGATGACCGACTTCGGCCTGCCAGGCATGGACGGTCGTGAACTGGCCGGCAAAGCCCGGGAACTGCGCCCCGCCCTGCCCATCCTGTTCGCCAGCGGTTACGCTGAAAACATCGACGTACCCGCGGACATGCACGTGATCGGCAAACCGTTTTCGATCGATCAACTGCGTGACAAAGTAAAACAGGTTCTGGGCAACTAAAGTGCGCTCTACGCAACAGCGCCCGGCCACCACAACTTCAAACCTCACTCGACAGCAACAACTTAGCCATTAGAGCAACAGCCTTACACACTCTATAAGTTGTCGTTCAAAAAGCCCTCGCCTAGATTCGCATCACTTTCAACCAAGCCTCAAATGGATTTGACATGAGTGATGCGAATTTCAACAACTTTGAAAAGTTGCTATCCCGACCTTTCACCCCTACCCCCTTTGAAGACAAAAGCCATTCCGGTGACGCAGGTGAACGCCTGGAAGTCATTTACAAGCTAAAGCAACGCACGGCCCACATTGCGTCTGACGGTTCGATAAATCTCGATGGCACGAGCCTTACGCTCGAGGCCGGATCAACGCTTCATCAAGCGCTCCAGCCGGGTATTGCCAGTTTGAAAAAACTCGAAGAGAAACCCGAATTCCAGGCGTTTCTGGCCAAACTCAGGCTGACTGGCTATTCCGCAATACAGGTGACCGGGCAAGGCGAAATCATTATTGAAGTTGCAGGCCGTCGCCAGCGTTTCAGCAGCGCAGCCCTGCCGAATGCCGACTTGAACGAGGACGTTGCTGTATTGGTTGAAATGGCAACTTTGACCGGAGGCACGATCACTTCCGGTGATCGCGGCGAACTACTGCAGTGGTTGAAGTTCCATCGTTACAATATTCCGCAGACCGGTGCAGACGCCCAAATGCTCCTTGGTTTCCTGCAACTTGAATATCCCGCAAGTCCACCGAGCGGTAATTACCGGGAAATGCTCTTGGCAACTGCTGACAGTGCTGCCCAGTTGTCCCCGGAGCAGTGCGTACAGATTCGGGCACTGACCAAACGCTACACGGGTGGTGAATCCCTGTTGGAGACGCTGTCGGATGCAGTGGTCGGCGGGCGCAACTTCCCTTTCCAGCGCACAGAAGCGAATGATGTTCTGCACAAGATCGTATCGAGTCCGATCGGAGTTGTTTGGGCCAAGGCCTACATCAAGGATCTGGCCTGGTACGGCGCCCGTGAAAATGAGCCGATGGCCGATGAACAACTGCATCAGATGCTGTTGACGGCAGTGCTGCTGGACTTGCACCCAAGCATCGAAGCACCGGAGCCGCGCAACCATACTCTGGGTTTTAATCTCTACTGCGCCGACCATATCGAACAATCCTTTGCCTTCGTCCAGACACAGCTGGAAAAGCATCTGCTCGAATACCATCGTATCTCTCAGCAGAATGTGGCGCTGGCCGCGCACTTGCTGCTGGCGGGCACGGCACCGGAGTTTCTGGTGCGTGATCTGCCTGCCAGCGTGTTACTGGGTACACCACAGTGGGTGGATTTCTGCCGCGCCGTCGCCGTCGTCGAGATCAACGCCCCGGGCTCTTCGCGTACCGTCACGTATGCCCGACTCCAGCAATTAATGAAGTACGGTTCTGTCAGCGAACCGCAACAGACCCTCAATGCACTAGCCGCAGTGGATCCCGTTATCGACTGGGCGTTACTCAACAGCATTGTCACGATGGACGAGGTCAACGCGTCCACCCAGCAGGCCCTGGAAGCCGCGTTGGCCGCCTACGATCGCTACTCGCAACAGGCCGCTGAAACGGCGCAAGCCTTGTCCGTGCCTCTGCCAACGCGCAAAGCCGTCGCACGAAGCATTCTCGAATTTGCCGCGCCGGATTGTGATTATCTGGACGAGAACGAGCTCTACCAAAAAAGAAATTTTTCCTATCAGGACGCCAATGTCGAGCCATTGGCGATGTCTCTGGTTGATCTGCACATGTCCAACGACCTGGCGACAGGCGACTGGGACTTGAAACGCGCAGGCAGTGTCTACACACAATTTGCCCACATGCAATCGCGCCTCGCACCACCGGACGGGGTGTTTCAACTGCAGTTCAACCGCGCTTATGTCACTTACACCGATTCAATGGCAACGCAGCTGAAACTGACACTGTCGTCCTTGCCGCTGATTGATCGCACGCGGCTGCTGCGGGGCAAGGTGAGCTGTTTCACCTTACGGCCATCAGTCGCCTCACCCGGACTGCTGGATCCTATCGCGACAATCATCTCCCCGCCCGGCGGTCTGCGTGACCTGATTTTTCTGGAGAACCAGAAAGACAAGGATGCCGCGACAGGTCGCTATGGCGTGGTGATGTGCAGCGAGTACGAGCACCAGCTTTATTGCTACGAGTTGTTCACGTTGCACGGGGAATGCCGGGAAAACCCGCAACTGGCCGAGTTGATCAAGGACAAAGGCCTTCTAAAACTGCCGGCGCGTGAATATTTTTTTGACAGCATGACCCGCAACTTCACGCCCGAACCGGTTTACCAACTGCCTACAGATCTGGAGTGCTATACCCACGGTGTCCCACCCGGCCTCGTTTCGTCCAGCCAGGGGGTGATTGAAAAGCTCACGGTGCTGGCCGCCATTACTGGCGCTGACGACCTCAAGAGCAAGGGCTATTACCAGTGTTTCTACGCCGGGGAGTTTGACCGGCTTGCCAACCTTGTGCTGAAACATCGGCCCATCGCCACCTACGATGAACTGGTCAAGGAATGCTGGGGGCAAACCCGGCTCGAGAAACGTCGTCAGGACCGCGAGGAGCAATTCGATACGTTTCTCAACATCGTCGTGCCTTTCAAATCCTGCATTGAAGACCTCCGTTCGGACGATCCGGATCGGCGACGCGAAGGCCTGGGTATGTGCGTGATCGAGACCGCCATGACGCTCTTGCTGGTGGTCGGGATGGTGGCCAGAATCGCGCTGATTGCTGCCAAGGCCGGAACGACCGCCGCAAAGTCCGCCCGAATGGCGAAAGCGGGCATATTGTTGCTCAACGGCCTGTTCAATCCCGTTGACGGTGTGCCTGATTTACTGCGCGGCGGCGCCAAGCTGCTTTATCGGGGCGTCCACCGTTTTCACAACACCACCACACTGTTAACCACTGTTTCCGACTTGCGCAAGCTGACCGGGGGCGCACCGTATGGTGGCCTGCGCACGGTGGTCGATCCTGGACTGATTCGCCTTGGAAAATGGCGTCAGACGCCCGACGCGGCAGACCTTTTCAACATTTGGGGGATTCGCCACAACGAACAATGGTATGCACTCAGTCGTCACGGAAAACCCTGGGGGCCGACGCTCCACCACTTCAAGCCGCACAAGCTATGGCACCTGTTCAACCTGGATAAGTTGATGCCGGCCAGCTACACCCGGAAACTGCTCAAGGACGCCCTGCCGGTTTCCCGAAACAAAATTGACACTGCAATCCAGGCGCTGACCGATCCGAGCTTTACAACAGATTCGGGTCAGGTGGTGAAAATGCTTTTGGGCGATAACTCGGTACAGGGCAGAAACAAACTGCTGGGCCATCTTCAAGACGTCAAAAGAGACATCGCCAAAGTCACCCCGGAAAACTTTTTCATAGAAAAAGTGGAAGACAACACGATCGCCGCCTTGAGCCCGGAACTCTATAAAGAGTGGATGAATCTGCCGTCAGGCGAGGCGAGCAGAAAAAAGTTCATGGTTGTCTATACGGACATGTTCAATAAGCAGTTCCGCACCGAGGGCTACAGTCATGAAGTGCTGGCTGACGACCTGATACATGAGCTGTTTCACGGAGCACCCGACACGTTTGACCACGCCTATGCCCATACTCCCGTGTCCGGCCGCCAGGGAAACTATCAACGACTGAACGTCAAAGACCTGCTCAATCTGGCGTCGGGGCATATCAAGGACGCCTCCACACTCAAGACGGTGAAGCCTTTCGATAATGCCGAGTCATTTATGCTGACCACCTCTTTGCTCAACCAACTGACCAAGGAGCCGGAGATGTATCGGCAGAACATGATCGCAATGCAAAAAGCACTGGAAAGAAGCAAAAATCACAAGATCGACTGGGAAGTGCTGCTGCGCCTCAACCCGGTTTGACCCATTGTCGGTGCCGCGATCCTTGCGCGGCACCGGCAAGCGGTGTGGTTTAATTGCGCTTTTTTCCAGGCCCCGCGCCCGCGTATCAAGGATCCACATCATGAGTCAGCTCCCTGCCACCAAAGTTCTGGTCATCGGTTACGTGTGGCCGGAACCCAGGTCCTCGGCCGCCAGCGGGCATGTCATGCAGATTCTCGAAACGTTCCTGCAACAAGGCTGGGACATCACCTTCAGCAGCCCCGCCGGTCCCGGCGAACACAAGGCTGACCTGACCGAGCTGGGCATCTGCGAAGTACCGATAGAACTCAACAGCAGCAGCTTCGACGCTTTCGTCAGTGAACTGGCCCCGGATATCGTATTGTTCGACCAGTTCATGATGGAAGAACAGTTCGGCTGGCGCGTCGAGAAACATTGCCCGAATGCCCTGCGGGTACTGGAGACATCCGACCTGCAAAGCCTGCGACACGCCCGTCACCAGCGGCTCAAGGAGCGCTTGAAGCACGATCCCGACAACCAGGATTTCACCGCGTTGTTCGCGCCGGCGTTGCGTGAGGAATTCGAATTGATGGCCGACAGCGACTTGGCCAAGCGGGAAATCGCTGCGCTGTATCGCTGCGACTTGAATCTGATGATTTCCGAAGTGGAAATCCAGTTGCTGGTCGAGCAGTTCCGGGTCCCCCGCGATCTGCTGCACTGGTGCCCGCTGATGCTCGAACCACCGCGCGGGAACTTTGTGCCATTCGAGGACCGGGCGCACTTTCTGAGCATCGGAAATTTCCGCCACGCGCCGAACTGGGACGCCGTACTGTGGATGAAGACGGCTGTCTGGCCGCTCATCCGCCAGCAATTGCCCGGTGCCCAACTACATGTCTACGGCGCTTACACGCCCCCCAAGGCCACGGCGTTGTACAATGCGGCGCAGGGCTTTCACGTGATGAACTGGGCCGAAGACGCGCTGCAAGTGATGTCGCAAGCCCGGGTTTGCCTGGCGCCCTTGCGTTTCGGCGCAGGGATCAAGGGCAAAATCGTCGATGCCATGCTCTGTGGCACCCCCAACGTCACGACTCCCATCGGCGCGGAAGGCATGGGCGGTGCACTGCCATGGCCCGGTGACGTGGCACTGTCAGCCCAGGCGCTGGCCGATGCGGCAGTCAAACTGCACGAAGACAAGTTGCGCTGGACGGGTGCGCAACAGGCTGGCATCGATTTGTTGAACGAGCGGTATCGGCAGCGTATCCATGGGCCGGCATTGATCGAACGTTTGCAGGATTGCCGCGACAACTTGTCAGCGCTGCGGCGCAACAACTTTACTGGCGGCATGTTGCGCCATCATTTGCATAAAAGCACGCAGTACATGTCGCAATGGATCGAAGCGAAAAACCAGACAAACTAATTATTTATAATTGCAAAAGTACATCGCCAATACTTTGAAAAGAGTATTGCCTTGCACTTGTTTCCACTGCAGCCAAGAATGTTTTCGACCTGATCCCATTATTTAACTGATCAGCGACAACTCAACTTATCTGCAACGGAATGCACCATGAATAACTACCCTTACAAAAACTGGATGAGCACTTCGCCCTACATTGAACAACTGACTCTCGGCGAATTGGTCTGGCCCGGAGCCCATAATTCCGGGCTGGATCACGATTTCTCCTATCCGACGTACCTGCAGCTCCCCACTCATTGGTTTGTCTGCCAGGATGGTCCTTTCATTCAGCAACTCAGCGAAGGCATCCGTGCTTTCGACTTGCGCCTGCATTCGGATGAACATTGGCTGGGGGTAAAAAAATTCCATACATTCCATGGCTATAAACTGTTACGCGGGCGCTCGCTCAGTGAACTTCTAAAAAGCCTGGAAGTATTCCTCAATGACAATCGGGACGAGTTCATTGTGTTGGACTTTCATGAGCTCAAGGGGGTCAACGACGAGCCATTTGATTACAAGGGTTTCCATGAAGTGATCATGACTGAACTGGCGCCGCGACTCATTCCCCAAGACAACCGCCACCTGACACTTGAGCAACTTAAACGAACCAGTGCGTTACAGCGAGTGGTGCTGGCAAGTGATTGGCATCCCCAGTTCAATTCACCGCTGTACTGGCCGAAGATCCGCCATGAATGGAGCGGCTCGGACATCACCTCTACCGAGCAACTGCAGCAACACATTTCGCGAACGCTGGCCAACCCACCGGCAACCGGCAACCTGTGGTCGCTGTCGGCCACCAGCTACGGCGAGTTGGCCGGCGTCAAGCGCATCACCAACGAACTCAATCAATGGTTTGGTCCGGAATCGGGATGGGCGCCGAAGTGCAGCATTATCAATGCCGACTTCGTCGGTGCCACTCGGCTGGCCGACTATTGCCAACAGATCAACCACTCCAAAGGACTGAGGAAAGCCCGCGGCTGAGGCGCTGGAACTGTCGATGGGGGGCGTGCATGATGAGCATCTGACATAACGACAGAACGCATCGGACATGACTCGGGCAACCAGAATCACGGACCCCTCCTACGAGCTGATGGACGACCATAACGGGTTGTCCATCATCTACCGTCAGCACGGTTTCCCCTGCCCGCTGGTGCGCTGGCATTTCCACAAGGAATACGAACTGCACCTGATTGTTGCCAGTTCCGGCAAGGTGTTCATCGGCGACTACATCGGCAACTTCTATCCGCAATCGCTGTTCCTCACCGGCCCCAATCTGCCGCACAACTGGATCAGCCAGGTGGGCGAAGACGAGGTGGTGGAAAAGCGCGACATGCTGGTGAACTTCACTGACGAGTTGTTCGACAGCGGACATCAGGTGTTCGCCGAGCTCAAGACTCTGGCGCCATTGCTGGAGCGCGCGCAGTACGGCATCGAGTTTCGAGACAAAGACACAATCCATCAGGCCATGACCTTGATGCAACGAATTGCCGACACTCGCGGCATCACCCGGCTCGGACACTTTTTCATCCTGATGGAATTGTTGGCGGCAACTGACGATTATCAACTGCTGTCCGGCGCCACCAACACGCAACTGGCCGACGAGCACAACATCGACCGCACCAACCGCGCCGTCGATTTCATCTTCACCCATTACGCCCGGGAACTGACGCTGGAAGAAGTCGCCGAGCATCTGGGAATGACGCCGACCTATTTCAGCCGCGTGTTCAAACAGGCCACTGGGCGTAACTTCATCGAGTTCGTCAATCGCCTGCGCATCAGCAAATCCTGCGAACTGCTCGCCGACGGCAACAAACCGGTGACCGACGTGTGTTTCGAGTCGGGGTTCAACAACATCTCCAATTTCAATCGACGCTTTCTGCAACTCAAGGGCATGACGCCGTCGCACTATCGACGCCTGGCGGTGCAACGCCTGACCGAGCAGAACCACAACTGACAACAGCCCCCCCCTGTAGGAGTGAGCCTGCTCGCGAAGGCGGAGGATCAGTTGACAAATATGTCGCTGACACACCGTATTCGCGAGCAGGCTCACTCTTACAGTCTTGGATGAAACCTGTACACATTCGCCAACCTTTCCCCGCTGAAAAGCCCTTCCCTGCGTTTATCCCGACAATCCACAGTGCAAAAAAGTATTGTTTTTAGTGCGACGGATGATTTGTCAGTCTGTCGATTGAGGGCTGTAATCAGCACACATTCTTCCTGCATTCGGAAGACACAAAAACAATAACTGTCCTTCTGCCACCCGCCGGGTGCAGAAAAGGAGTGCACGATGCAACCCATTGCAAAAGCTCTGCTTGCCCTCACCTGCATGACCCTCAGCAGCGTCAGCCTTGGCGCCCAGACCCTGACCATCGCCACCGTCAACAACAGCGACATGATCCGCATGCAAAAGCTCTCGAAAACCTTCGAGACCGAGCATCCGGACATCAAACTCAATTGGGTGGTGCTGGAAGAAAACGTCCTGCGCCAGCGCCTGACCACCGACATCGCCACCCAGGGTGGTCAGTTCGACGTATTGACCATCGGCATGTACGAAGCGGCACTCTGGGGTGCCAAGGGCTGGCTGGAACCGATGAAGGATCTGCCGGCCAGTTACGCCCTCGACGATGTGTTCCCGTCGGTACGCGAAGGCCTGTCGGTCAAAGGCTCGCTGTACGCCCTGCCGTTTTACGCCGAAAGCTCGATCACCTACTACCGCACCGACCTGTTCAAGGATGCCGGGCTGACCATGCCCGAGCGCCCGACCTGGGAGCAGATCGCCGGCTTCGCCGAGAAGCTCACCAACAAAGATAAAGAGCAGTACGGCATCTGCCTGCGCGGCAAGGCCGGTTGGGGCGAGAACATGGCGCTGATCACCACCGTGGCCAACGCCTATGGCGCGCGTTGGTTCGATGAGAAATGGCAGCCGGAATTCAACGGTCCCGAGTGGAAGAACGCGCTGAACTTTTATGTCGACACCATGAAAAAATCCGGCCCGCCGGGCGCCTCCAGCAACGGCTTCAACGAGAACCTGGCGCTGTTCAACAGCGGCAAATGCGCGATCTGGGTCGACGCCAGCGTCGCCGGCTCGTTCGTGACCGACAAGACTCAGAGCAAGGTCGCCGATCACGTCGGCTTCACCTTCGCGCCGCATCAGGTCACCGATAAAGGTTCGGCATGGCTTTACTCGTGGGCATTGGCGATTCCGACCAGTTCCAAGGCCAAGGACGCCGCGAAAGCATTCAGCGCCTGGGCCACGTCCAAAGAGTACGGCGAACTGGTGGCCAAGACTGACGGCATTGCCAATGTGCCGCCGGGCACCCGCGCCTCGACCTACAGCGACGCCTACATGGCGGCCGCGCCGTTCGCCAAGGTCACGCTGGAGTCGCTCAAGGCCGCTGACCCGAGCAAACCGACGCTGAAACCAGTGCCCTACATCGGCATTCAACTGGTGACCATCCCTGAGTTCCAGGGCGTGGGTACTCAGGTCGGCAAGCTGTTCTCGGCGGCACTGATCGGCCAGACCACGGTCGATCAAGCCCTGGCCGCCGCACAGCAAACCACCGAACGCGAGATGAAGCGCGCCGGTTATCCCAAGTAACCCGCAAAGCTCGCTCCTGCCTTCTGTGGGAACGGGCTTGCTCGCGAAGGCGTCGTGTCAGCCAATACACATGACACTGACCCACCGCTTTCGCGAGCAAGCCCGCTCCCACAGGGGATCTCCATAGGTCTGTATGACTCGGTTGTGATTGCCATGAATACTTCAACTGCCAAAGCCCACATCGACCTGTCCCGGCCCCAGCGCAAAAACCGCGTGGCCAATCCCGGCTGGTTTCTGGTCAGCCCTTCGGTGGCCCTGTTGCTGCTGTGGATGATCGTGCCATTGGGCATGACCATTTACTTTTCGATGATTCGCTACAACCTGCTCGATCCGGGTGTGAACGAATTCGTCGGGCTGGAGAACTTCACCTACTTCCTCACCGACTCGGGCTTCCTGCCCGGCGCCACCAATACCCTGTTGCTGGTCGGCAGCGTGCTGCTGATCAGCATCGTGTTCGGCGTGCTGATCAGCGCGTTGCTCGAGGCCAGTGAGTTTCTCGGCCGCGGCATCGTGCGGGTGATGCTGATCTCGCCATTCTTCATCATGCCCACCGTGGGAGCGCTGATCTGGAAGAACCTGATTTTCCATCCGGTTTCGGGAATCCTCGCTTACGTCTGGCGGCTGTTCGGCGCCGACCCGGTGGACTGGCTGGCGCACTACCCGCTGCTGTCGATCATCATCATTGTTTCGTGGCAATGGCTGCCCTTCGCGATCCTGATCCTGATGACGGCCATGCAGTCCCTCGATCAGGAACAGAAAGAGGCCGCACGCCTGGACGGTGCTGGGCCGATCGCGATCTTCTGGCACCTGACCCTGCCGCACCTGGCACGACCGATTGCCGTGGTGGTGATGATCGAAACGATCTTCCTGCTGTCGGTGTTCGCCGAGATTTTCACCACCACCAACGGCGGCCCCGGTTACGCCTCGACCAACCTCGCCTACCTGATCTACAACCAGGCGCTGGTGCAGTTCGACGTCGGCATGGCTTCGGCGGGCGGCTTGATTGCCGTGGTCATCGCCAACATCGCCGCGATCATTCTGGTGCGGATGATCGGCAAAAACCTGACTGACAAAGCCTGAGGCCTGCCATGACTCTTCAACAATCCCGCCGGCTGCAAAGCCTGCTGCTCGGCACCCTGGCCTGGGCCATCGCGATCGTGATTTTCTTCCCGATCTTCTGGATGGTAATGACCAGTTTCAAGACCGAAATCGACGCCTTCGCCACGCCGCCGCAATTCATCTTCACGCCAACGCTGGAAAACTACCTGCACATCAACGAGCGCAGCGACTACTTCAGTTTTGCCTGGAACTCGGTGGTGATCTCGTTCAGCGCTACAGCCCTGTGTCTGCTGATCGCGGTGCCCGCCGCCTACTCGATGGCGTTCTACGAAACCCAGCGCACCAAGGGCACGCTGCTGTGGATGCTCTCGACCAAGATGCTGCCGCCAGTGGGCGTGCTGATGCCGATCTACCTGCTGGCCAAGAGTTTCGGTCTGCTCGATACGCGCATCGCGTTGATTGTGATCTACACCCTGATCAACCTGCCGATCGTGGTCTGGATGGTTTACACCTACTTCAAGGACATCCCCAAAGACATCCTCGAAGCCGCCCGCCTCGACGGCGCCACCCTGTGGCAGGAAATGGTCCGCGTGCTGCTGCCGATCGCCAAGGGCGGCCTCGCCTCGACCGTGCTGCTGTCGCTGATCCTGTGCTGGAACGAGGCGTTCTGGTCGCTGAACCTGACCTCGTCGAAAGCCGCGCCACTGACCGCGCTGATCGCCTCGTACTCAAGTCCTGAAGGCTTGTTCTGGGCCAAATTGTCGGCGGTCTCGACCCTGGCCTGTGCGCCGATCCTGATCTTCGGCTGGATCAGCCAGAAACAACTGGTGCGCGGCCTCTCCTTTGGCGCGGTGAAATGAATCTCACCAACTCAACACAATCCCCTGCAGGAGTGAGCCTGCTCGCGATAGCGGAGTGTCATTCAACGGCGATGTCGGCTGACATGGCCCTATCGCGAGCAGGCTCACTCCTACAGAAAAGCCCGTCTGGCTCAAACGAATAACAACACCTGGAGGCCCATCATCATGGCCAACCTGAAAATCAACAATCTGCAAAAAGGCTTCGAAGGTTTCTCCATCATCAAGGGCATCGACCTTGAGGTGAACGACAAGGAATTCGTGGTCTTCGTCGGCCCGTCCGGCTGCGGCAAATCCACCCTGCTGCGGCTGATTGCCGGCCTGGAAGAAGTCAGCGGCGGCACCATCGAACTCGATGGCCGCGACATCACCGAAGTCAGCCCGGCCAAGCGCGATCTGGCGATGGTGTTTCAGACCTACGCGCTGTACCCGCACATGACCGTAAAGAAAAACATGTCGTTCGCCCTCGATCTGGCGGGTGTGCCAAAAGCCGAAGTCGAAAAGAAAGTCGGCGAAGCGGCGCGCATTCTCGAACTCGGGCCGATGCTGGAACGCAAGCCAAAACAACTGTCCGGCGGGCAGCGCCAACGTGTCGCCATCGGCCGGGCGATCGTGCGCAATCCGAAGATTTTCCTGTTCGACGAACCGCTGTCCAACCTCGACGCCGCGCTGCGGGTGCAGATGCGACTGGAGCTGCTGCGCCTGCACAAGGACCTGCAGGCAACCATGATCTACGTGACCCACGATCAGGTCGAAGCAATGACCATGGCTGACAAGGTCGTGGTGCTCAATGGCGGCAAGATCGAGCAGGTCGGCTCGCCGCTTGACCTCTATCACAACCCGGCCAACCTGTTCGTCGCCGGTTTCCTAGGCACACCAAAAATGGGTTTCCTCAAGGGCAGGATCGCCCGGGTCGACGGCCAGAGCTGCGAAGTGTCGCTGGACGCCGGAACGCGCATCACCCTGCCGTTCAACGCCGCCAATCTGAGCGTCGGCAGCGCCGTGACCCTGGGCATTCGCCCGGAGCATCTGGAACTGGCGCAACCGGGCGACTGTACCCTGCAAGTCACCGCCGACGTCAGCGAACGCCTCGGCAGCGACACCTTCTGCCACGTCACCACCAACGCCGGCGAAGCCCTGACCATGCGTGTACGCGGTGCCCTCGGGAGCCGCTATGGCGAGCAACTGAACCTGCACCTGGACGCCAGCCATTGCCACCTGTTCGACGCCGACGGCGTGGCGCTGACCCGCCCGCTGCGCGCGGCGGCCTGAATTTCGAGACTTGCCCGATGAAACTGAACAGACACAACCTGCATCGCCTCGCTCCCGAGGTGCAACTGCCGGCCTACAGCCTCAGCGACACCCGCCAGGGCATCGCACACATTGGCGTCGGCGGCTTCCACCGCGCGCATCAGGCGTATTACACCGATGCGCTGATGAACACCGGTCAGGCTCTGGACTGGGCCATTTGCGGTGTCGGCCTGCGCGCTGAAGACCGCCGTGCCCGTGACGATCTCAAAGAGCAGGACTACCTGTTCACCCTGTTCGAACTCGGCGACAGCGATGACACCGAAGTACGGGTGATCGGCGCGATTCGCGACATGCTCCTGGCCGAGGATGGCGCACAGGCGCTGATCGACAAACTCGCCGATCCGCAGATCCGCATCGTCTCGCTGACCATCACCGAGGGCGGTTACTGCATCGATGACAGCAACGGCGAATTCATGGCGCACTTGCCGCAGATCCTGCACGATCTGGCGAACCCGGGCGCACCGACAACCGTATTCGGTTTCCTCTGCTCGGCACTGGAGAAACGCCGCGGCGCAGGCACTCCGGCGTTCACGATCATGTCCTGCGATAACCTGCCACACAACGGCGCAGTGACCCGCAAGGCACTACTCGCTTTCGCGACCCTGCGTGATAAAGGGCTGCGCGACTGGATTGAGCAGAACGTCAGTTTCCCCAACGCCATGGTCGACCGCATCACGCCGATGACCAGCACCGCGCATCGCCTGCAACTGGCCGACAAACACGCGGTGGACGACGCCTGGCCGGTGGTCTGCGAGCCGTTTGTGCAGTGGGTGCTGGAAGACAAATTCGTCAACGGTCGTCCGGCCTGGGAACAGGTCGGCGTGCAGTTCACCGATGACGTTTCGCCTTACGAAGAAATGAAGATCAAACTGCTCAACGGCAGCCACCTGGCCCTGACCTACCTGGGCTTTTTGAAGGGCTATCGCTTCGTCCACGAAACCATGAACGACCCGCTGTTCGTGCGCTACATGCGCGCCTACATGGACCTCGACGTCACCCCGCAACTGGCGCCGGTACCAGGCATTGATTTGACTGATTACAAAGACACGCTGGTGGCGCGATTTTCCAATCAGGCAATCGCCGATCAACTGGAGCGGGTGTGCTCGGACGGCTCGTCGAAGTTTCCCAAGTTCACCATTCCGACGATCAATCGCTTGATTGCCGACGGCCGTGAGACCAAACGCGCGGCGCTGGTGGTGGCGGCCTGGGCGCTGTATCTGAAGGGGGTGGATGAGAATGGTGATACCTATTCGATCCCGGATCCACGGGCGACGTTTTGTCAGGCGTTGGTGGCGGACGATGCTTTAATCACCCAACGGTTGTTGGCGGTCGAAGAGATTTTCGGCACGGCAATTCCACGTTCGGCGGAGTTTGTTGCGGCGTTCGAATGGTGCTGCGACAGTTTGCGCGAGGTGGGTGTGACGCGCACGTTGGAGCGGGTGTTGGCCTGAGTCCAGCGCTGAGACGACTGACGCCTTCGCGAGCAAGCCCGCTCCCACAGAGGAACGCATTTCAAAATGTGGGAGTGAGCCTGCTCGCGAATGGCAGCCTCACATTGGCAGACCTGACACCCTGAGGACCTCACTGTGACAACCCGACAACTCTTCCTCGGCATCGACTGCGGCACCCAGGGCACCAAGGCGATCATCCTCGATGCCGCCAGCGGTCAGGTGCTCGGTCAGGGCGCCGCCACGCACACAATGATCAGCGGCGCCAACGGCCGCCGCGAGCAAGACACCCAGCAATGGCTCGAAGCCTTCACCCTCGCCACCCGCCGCGCCTTGCTCGCGGCCAATATCGACGGCCAGTCGATCCTTGGCATCGGCGTCTCCGGCCAGCAACACGGCCTGGTACTGCTCGACGACCAGGGCCAGGTGCTGCGCCCGGCCAAGCTGTGGTGCGACACCGAAACCGCTGACGAAAACGACCGTCTGCTCAAACACCTGGGCGGTGAAAAAGGTTCGCTGGAGCGCCTCGGCGTGGTCATCGCGCCGGGCTACACCGTGTCGAAACTGCTGTGGACCAAAGAACAGCACCCGGCACTGTTCTCACGCATCGCACGCATCCTGCTGCCCCACGACTATCTGAACTTCTGGCTCACCGGCCGCGCCTGCAGCGAATACGGAGACGCCTCCGGCACCGGTTATTTCAACGTGCGCAGCCGTCAGTGGGACTTGCAACTGCTGCGCGACATCGACGCCACGGGGCGCCTGCAAGCGGCGTTGCCGGAGCTGGTCGACGCGCATCAGGCGGTCGGCACGCTGCTGCCGGCGATTGCCGAACAGCTCGGCCTCAACCCGAATGCGCTGGTTTCCAGCGGCGGTGGCGACAACATGCTGGGCGCGATCGGCACCGGCAACATTCAGCCGGGAGCGATTACCATGAGCCTCGGCTCCTCCGGCACGGTGTACGCCTACGCCGAGGCGCCGAAGGTCAGCCCGGATGCGTCGGTCGCGACGTTCTGCTCTTCCAGCGGTGGCTGGCTGCCGCTGATCTGCACCATGAACCTGACCAACGCCACCGGGGCCATCCGCGAGCTGTTCGACCTCGATCTGCAACAGTTCAACGACCTCGTCGCCCAGGCGCCCATCGGCGCCGAAGGCGTGAGCATGCTGCCGTTCCTCAATGGTGAACGCGTCCCCGCCCTGCCCCATGCCACCGGCAGCCTGCACGGGCTGACCCTGAGCAACCTGACCCAGGCCAATCTGTGTCGTGCCGCGGTCGAGGGTACGACCTTCGGTTTGCGTTATGGACTGGATCTGTTGCGCCACAATGGTTTACAAAGCCGCAGCATTTGCCTGATCGGCGGCGGCTCGAAAAGTGCGGTGTGGCGGCAGATCGTTGCCGACATCATGAACACCCCGGTGATCTGCACCGAGCAAAGCGAAGCCGCAGCCCTTGGCGCAGCGATTCAGGCAGCGTGGTGCAAGTCATGGTCGAACGGTCACGAAGACAGCCTTTCGACCCTGTGCGAACGCTGCGTGAAGCTCGACCTGAGCAGTGAAACCCTGCCGGTTGCCGCCAATGTCGCGGCGTTCCAGCAGGTCTATGAACGCTATCAACAGCATGTCGCAACCCTATAAAGAGCAAACAATTATGTATTTGGTGTGTGGCGAAGCCCTGTTCGATTTCTTCAGCGAAGACGATGCCAGCGGTCTGGCCTCAAAAGTGAATTTCAAGGCGATTGCCGGCGGCTCGCCGTTCAACGTCGCCGTCGGTTTGCGCCGCTTGGGTGTGGATTCAGCGCTGTTTGCCGGGCTGTCCACGGATTACCTGGGCCGGCGTTTGCAGCAAGTGCTGCGCGAAGAAGGTGTGCGCCCGGACTATCTGCTGGACTTCGCCGCGCCGACCACCCTGGCGATGGTCGCGGTCGGCGCCAATGGTTCGCCGCATTACAGCTTTCGCGGTGAAGGCTGTGCCGATCGCCAGTTGAGCGTTGCGCATCTGCCGGAGCTTGGCGCGGACGTGCGCGGATTGCACATCGGCTCGTTCTCGCTGGTGGTGCAACCGATTGCCGACACCCTGCTGACCCTGGTGCAACGCGAAAGCGGCAAGCGCCTGATCACCCTCGACCCCAACGTGCGCCTCAACCCCGAGCCGAACATCAACCTGTGGCGCGAGCGCGTGGCGACCCTGGTGCAACTGGCCGACATGATCAAGGTCAGCGATGAAGACCTGAGCCTGCTGTATCCCGAGCAAGACCCACAACGGGTCATCGAAGGCTGGCTGCAGCATCGCTGCCAGGTGGTGTTCCTGACCCGTGGCGGTGCAGGCGCGACCGCGTTCAGCCGCGCGCATGGTTCGTGGTCGGTGCCGGCGTGCTCGGTGAAAATCGCCGATACCGTCGGCGCCGGCGATACCTTCCAGGCCGCGTTGATCACCTGGCTGACCGAGCAAGACCTGGACTCGGTTGAAGGTGTGCAACAACTCAGCCGCGAGCAGATCGACGCAATGCTCAGGTTTGCCGTACAGGCGGCCGCCCTTACGTGCAGCAAGACCGGTCCGGATTTACCCTATCGTCACCAGTTGAACTGAGCGCGTAGACTGTCGCCCTTTTTGCGCGCATGGGGATGACAGTTTGATTTCGGGGCGGACGGCGGGACTTTTGATACTGGCGGGATTACTCAGCGGTTGCGGCACCTCGCCGCCGCGATCGCCTGAAGACATCTGCGAAATCTTCCGCGAGAAAAGCGATTGGTACGACGCCGCGCAAGTCACGCAGAAGCGCTGGGGCGTACCGATCCAGGTGCCCTTCGCGATCATGTATCAGGAGTCCGGCTACCGCTACGACGCCAAGACGCCGCGCAAATACCTGTTGTGGGTGATCCCGTGGGGTCGGGTCACGACGGCGTCGGGATACGCTCAGGCCAAGGATGAAGTCTGGTCCGATTATCAGAAAAGCACCGGCAGACACGGCGCCGACCGCGAAGACTTCGACGATGCCATCGACTTCGTCGGCTGGTACATGGACAAGACCACCTCGATCAACGGCGTGTACAAGTACGACGCCTATAACCAGTACCTCAACTACCACGAAGGCTGGGGCGGTTTCCGCAACAAGACCTACGCCAGCAAGGCCTGGCTGATGCCGACTGCACGCAAGGTACAGGTGCGGTCCGACGTGTATGCGCGGCAGTATGCCGGGTGCAAGGAAGACCTGAATCGGGGCTTCTGGAGCCGGTTCTGGCATTGGTTGTAGCGGTGGCTTTCGGACCCAATCGCGAGCAGGCTCACTCCTACAAAGGGATTTTGGTAGACGCGAATAGCGTGTTCGCCATCGATCCCTGTAGGAGTGAGCCTGCTCGCGATAGCGGTCTCCCAGGCGCCACAACTCTAAGGGTTACAACACCGAAAAGTTGTAACTCACAATCAACCGGGTCTCATCCACATCCCGCGCAAACTTTTCATAGTTGGTGCGGTAAGTCGCATTACGCAGACGCAAGCTGACATCCTTGAACGTGCCCGTCTGGATCACGTACTTCAGCTCGCTGTCGCGTTCCCACTCTTTGCCTTCCTGATCGCTGCCCGGGACCTTGATGTGGTCACCGTTCACATAACGGGTCAGGAAGCTCAGGCCGTTGATGCCGATGGCCTTGAAGTCATAGTCGTAACGCAGCTGCCAGGAACGCTCCTGCGCCGCGGCGAAGTCGTTGACCTGCACGTAGTTGACCAGATACGGATTGCTGCCATCGAGGTACGGCATCGAGTTGTCGCCGTTCATGCGCTGCCAGCCGGCGCTGAAGGTGTGGCCACTGATGCCGTACGAGAGCATGCCGCTCAAGGCGCGGTTGTCGATGGAGCCGGCACGCTCAGCGCCGCTGTCGGCACTCTTGATCAAACGCAGGTCAGCCTTCAATACGCCGTCGCCCAACGGCTGATTGCCCAGCAAACCGATGAAGTGCTGACGGTAAATATCTTCCAGCTCCGCGTAGTGATACTGCGTGGTCAGGCGATCGTTGATCTTGTAGTCCAAGCCGTACATGTCGAAATGATCGGCGGTGGTGTTACAGGCGTAGCGCTTGTTCTTGCAGTGCACGCGGATGTCTTGCGAATCGGTGGAATCGCGCGCGGTGTACTTGTCCAGACGCGCGGCCATGAAGGTCAGATCCTTGACCTCTTTGGAGGTCAGCATGGCGCCGTTGAACATGGTCGGCAGCAAACGACCGTCGTTGTACTTGAGCAGCGGCAGATCCGGCAGCAACGCGCCGTACTTCAGCACCGTGTCCGAGACTTTGACCTTGGCGGTCAGGCCCATTTTCGCGTACTGGCCCTTCGAGCCGCGCGGGTTCTCGCCGCTGGACGGCAGCAAGCCGCTGTTGCTGCGATCAGGGCTGGAATCGAGCTGAAAGCCGAGCATGCCCAGCGCATCGAGACCGAAGCCGACCGTGCCCTCGGTGTAGCCCGATTGCAGATTGAGAATGAAGCCCTGTGCCGACTCTTCACGCTTGGAAGCGCCCTGGTCGCTGGAGGTGTGCCCATCACGGAAATCGCGGTTGAAGTACACCGTGCGCGATTCGATTTTCGCCGTGGTGTCTTCGAGAAAACCACTGGCCTGAGCCTGCGCGGCAAAACCTGCGCACAGCACAACGGCTCCGAAGCCAAACGCCTGGCGCGGGGTGATGAGGGGAAATGGGGGACGCATGAAAAACTCCAACAGTACAGCGTTTGCGCCGGGGCGCAGTTAGCCAGAAAAATAGCTCCCGTCCCGGGTCAAAAACAGCCGGGAAGAAGTGGACACGCAGGGGTGAGGCGCAATGATGGCGGATGGCTTTGACGGGCTGAAGGCGACTTTAGTCTGAAACTGACCGATCATTCTTCAGCGCAGGGCTGGCCCGACCTGCGCGTTCGACACGCGTTCATGACGACGAAGTGCCCGGTTTCATTAGGCGAAATCGCCGATATAAGGGTTTTCCCTATGCCCTGCGGCCCCCGGCCCTACGGCATTTGCGCCTTGAACGAGGCGGTTTAATCCTCCATCATCCGTCACCTGCTTATTCAACGGACGGAATTCAAGGCATGCCGGACGCCAACGCTACCCACATTACCCTTACGCTCGAAGGCGCCTCCGCCGACCTGCAAGTGCTCAGCTTCACCGGTCGCGAAGCCCTCAACGAGCCTTTCCGTTTCGACCTCGAACTGGTCAGCGCCCGCCCCGACCTCAAACTCGAAGAGCTGCTGCACAAGCCCGGCGTGCTGACCTTCGGTGCCACCGGCGAGGGCAAGATCCACGGCCTGGTGTACCGCATCGAGCAAGGCGATTCCGGCAAGACCCTGACCCGTTACAGCATCAGCCTGGTGCCGCAACTGGCCTATCTGCGGCACAATCATGACCAGCAGATTTTCCAGAACCTCACCGTGCCGAAGATCATCGCCCAGGTCCTCGAAGATCGCGGCATTCTGGCCGACGCTTACAGCTTCCAGCTCAACGCCGAGTACCCGCAGCGCGATTACTGTGTGCAGTACGACGAGTCGGACCTGCACTTCATCCAGCGCCTGTGCGAAGAGGAAGGCATTCACTTCCACTTCCAGCACAGCAGCAGCGGGCACAAACTGGTGTTCGGCGACGACCAGACGGTGTTCCGCAAACTCAAGGCCGTGAGCTACCAGCAAGACTCCGGCATGAGCGCCGACAAACCAGTGATCAAGCGTTTCAACCTGCGCCTGGAAACCCGCACCACCCGCGTCAGCCGCCGTGATTACGACTTCGAAAAACCGAAGATCCTGCCCGAAGGCGCGGTCAAATCCGAGTTCGCCCCGGACCTCGAAGACTACGATTACCCCGGTCGCTTCACCACCCGCGAACGCGGCAAATTCCTCTCGACCCGCGCCCTTGAACGTCATCGCAGCGACTACAAACTCGCCGAAGGCAAAGGTGACGAACCGACCCTGACCAGCGGCCACTTCCTGACCCTGGCCGAACACCCGCGCGCTGAATGGAACGACCTGTGGCTGCTGCTGGAAGTCTTTCACGAAGGCAAACAACCGCAAGTGCTGGGCGAGAACGTCACCAGCGACGTTACCGACAACAAAAGCGATTTCCACCAGGGCTACCGCAACAGCTTCCTCGCCACGCCGTGGGATGCGCACTACCGCCCTGCCCTCGAACACCCGAAACCAAAAGTCCTCGGCAGCCAGACCGCCGTCGTCACCGGCCCGAAAGGTGAAGAAATCCACTGCGACCAGTACGGCCGCATCAAAGTCCAGTTCCACTGGGACCGCGACGGCCAAAGCGACGACAAAACCACCTGCTGGCTACGCGTCGCCAGCGGCTGGGCCGGCGCGGCCTACGGCGGCATCGCCATCCCGCGCATCGGCATGGAAGTACTCGTCACCTTCCTCGAAGGCGACCCCGACCAGCCACTCGTCACCGGCTGCCTGTACCACAAGGAAAACGTCGTCCCCTACGACCTGCCGGCGAACAAGACCCGCAGCACCTTCAAAACCCTCAGCTCCCCGGGCGGCAAGGGCTATAACGAGTTCCGCATCGAAGACAAAAAGGGCGTGGAGCAGATCTATATCCATGCTCAGCGCGACTGGGACGAGAACATCGAGCACGACCAGAAGATCCGCGTTGGGAATGAGCGGCATGACACGGTTGAAGCCAACACCCTGAGCGAGTTCAAGGTTGAGGAACACCGGATTACCCATCTGGATCGTGTCAGTGAGATGCGGGCGGATGATCACTTGACTGTTGCAGTCACCCAGCACCTCAAGGTGGGGACGGCACAATTCGTCGAAGCCGGCAGCGAAATCCATTACTACGCCGGCCAGAAGGTCGTGGTCGAAGGCGCAATGGAGTTGACCGCCAAAGCGGGCGGCAGCTTCGTCAAGGTCGACGCCGGTGGCGTGACCATCAGCGGCGCCGAGGTGAAGATCAACACCGGCGGCGCACCGGGCGTAGGTACGCCGGCAGCGCCATTGCTGCCGGGGCCGATGAAAGTGGCGGATGCGGATAAGGCGGGTAAAGCACCGCTACCCGCTCGTCTCAATGAATCAGGCATCACACCGCTGTGCGGCAAACAAAGCAACGGCGCTTGCAGCCGTAAGGATTGCACATGCATGTAAAAGCGCTGAGCGCTCTCTTGGCAGAGCCTCGCTACAACTTCCCGGATCTGCCGGCTGCAAGCGAATCGCTGTGCTTCATCATCGATCAGGGCCTCCAGCCGCAAGCCTTGAGCCGGCTCTATCGAGTCGGTGAACCCGTTGTTTCCCAGGGGCTGTTCTTCGGTACTGACTTCGCAGAGATTCCTGAGGGGCCATTGTGGTTGCTCGCCCCCAGAGGTAGCAAACTGGCCGCAGAAGCGACAAAACTTTGTGAGGAACACTTTTCGGGAATTGCAATCTCAACACCTGACCCGGAAAAAGCCCTGGCTCACGCACGCTGGCTCCTCAGAGCCAACGACGGTTCTGGAGGGCAGAGTTTGTTGAGCTACCACAAACCAAGCCTGTGGGCAGCATTGGCCTACACCGCCGATAAAACCTTTGATCAGTTACTGGGCTGCTGGAGCGCCGTTTACTCCCCCGCGCCAAAGAACTTCGGCGAGCAACGTGGTCCATGGTTGGCCTGGATAGCCAACAAAGAATCGACGTGGCCAGATGACAAAGCACTTTTCAACCTTCCGGAGGTAGCCGCGCAAGTTCAAGCGCGCCTCGGCTGGCTGTATTGGGTGGATGAGGAATACACAGCTTTTGAAGAGCCGAATGATGATCGTCTGAACGATATCGCCGACAACCTCGACCTTCTGCTCAAGAGCAACATCTATGAAGGTGATCACCTGCTCAAGCTTGGTCATGCCGTGAACGGCCCGCTGTTTGAAACACAACCGGAGATCATGGCGATCCTGCAATCAAAGGACGAGTCGTTTATCAAAGTAGATCGGCTCCTGGAATCAGCCGCCGTCGCCCAACGTTAACGGCGACGCGACAACAGAACGGAATCACCATGGAAATCACGAATCACGCCGTCATGCCCGGCGAAACCCTGAGCCAGATTGCCTCGCGCTACAACAGCACCGTGGCGCAGCTTCGCCAACTCAACCCCTTCATCACCAATCCGAACAACGTCAAAGTCGGATGGAACCTGAGCGTCCCTAAAAGCACGCAAGCCGCCTCAGCCACACCCGCCGCTTCGACGCCCGCTGCGCCTAAGGCACCTGCCGAGACGCCTGCGAAAGCCGCAAGTCAGTGCTCGGCCAAAGACCTGGTTGAACTGGATCCGGTCAAGGAAACTCCAGATGGGTCCTCGAAGACCTTTAAGCCCCACGCCCCCGCTTGCGACAAGACTTTCGCGAGCGCTATTTATGCAACGGAGGAACAAGAGTTCTGGCTGCTCCCTGAGCGTGCGGTGTCCGCCATCAAAGAGTCGATGTTCGCGCTGGAGAAAATGATCGCGCCAAACAAGGCGCGTGATGCACGCTTCAACGGACTGCAAGAGTCGGGTTTGCTTGAATACTTCCTCGAACCAAAGTTGAGCAACTTCCTAACGGGCGCCCAACGTACCCGTATGGAAGAGTTCGAGGCGATGGGAGATGAGATCGAAATCGATCCCGCCACCGCTAAAAAGAGACAAAACGAAGCCAATCGAAACAAGCCGGCAGCCGCTCCTGCGCAACCTCCTCAGCAAGATACGGCCCAATCGCGCATAGACCGTTTGAATGCGGACATAGCTACCCAGCAAAGTATCCGCAAAGAGTTCGTCGATTATCACAAACAGCGGGCTGAGTGGCTTGCGCTGAAAAAAGAAGCGATAAAAGCTGCGAAGCTTCAAGGCTACTCCTACGAAAGTGGATCACTGTACTCCAAAGAGGCAATTGAAGTCCGCGCCCGCGTGCAAGCGTATCTCGAAGCTCGGCAAAAATTACTCAGCAACAAAGACTTCAAGCAAGTGCCAATGGACGACGTCGCGAAGGCTCTGGCTGAACAGAAAAAAAGTTACGAAAACATCTGCAGCGGCATGAACGATTGCACCGCGGATCTCGTCGCGTACGTTTACACACTGCACAAGAACGCCGATGCCCTGAGTTTCCATGCTTACACTGAGTCGATTATAAAAGCATCGGAATACGGCATCGCACTCCCGGAGTTCGCGCTAATCAGTGACGGCCTTCCATCAGGCATCGCGCAATTCAAGTTGTACCTGGACACCGAGAAGAAACAGGCAGAAGTCACGGCGCAGCTTCAAGAGAAATACAAACGCTGGATCGAGGCGACCGGTCAAAATGCCCAGGCCCCGGCGGGCTTGGTCGACGTTGAGCGAACCGAGTGGGATCGCCTGCAAAAAATCAAGGACGACCTCCAGGTAACCGCCCAGAACAATGCGGACGCAGCCACACCAAGACTTCACCTGATCTGGGAGCCGGAGGAGTTTCAGCCCAAACCCGTCGACCGTATGGTGAAACCCGGTTTCCCTCTGCGTGAAGTCAGTCTTTCGGACGCCAAGGGTACGCCCTTGAGCTGGTTCAGCATGACGAACCTGAAAGACGCAAAAAAGATCATGAAGGAGGATTCAAAAAGTGCAGCCAACTCGATAAAAAAAGTCGTTAAAAGCCTACCTGCCGACGCTACAGAAGGCTCTGATAAAAACGGTGAAAACAGCTCATTCCGCGAATGGCTTCTTGCGCAGGGCGCAATCAAGTTCAGCGATCAGGTAGGTGACTGTTTTGATAAGAAAGGTTGGTTCAAAGTCAACGATTTCTACGCTTATTTGAAAAAACAGGGCTACAAAGTCACTGAACTGGAGAACAGTGCAACATTAGCCAATTGGGGCAAGCACCTTCAGCAACTGGTATTCAAGAAAAGTGTGCGCGGCAAAGTCAGGCTGTTCGATAACAGCCCTCAAGCTCAATTCGTCCGCGCCCTGACCCCTCCCCAGCCAAGCATTCACGGTGAAGTGAAGCTGGAAGGCCCGAAAATGTCCGCCGCTGAAGGCTTTCAAATGTCGGCCAATATAGGGCTAAGCCTGGACTTGGCGCGCGGCGAAGTACAGTTGATGAAAATCGACATGCCTGCCAAAGCGAGCGCTAAAGAGATCACGCTGGATTATTCTTTGGACGGCGTGCCCCAAAAAATGAGCTTCGGCCGGTTCTCCTTTCACTTTGGTGTGAAAGCCTGGGGTTACGCTGGGGCATCGCTGCTGCTGGCGGGTACCGTCGAGTTGAGCCCGATCTTCGGCAACGTCAAATACGGCGCAGCTCTAAGCCCGGTCAAACGCGCACAGCGTGAAGACGCCTCTGCCAAAGAAGAACGCGCAGATCACGATGCGGCCAAGAAAGCCAAGGCCGACAGCGGCGACAACAGCCCTACTCCCGATCTTGAACACAAGTCCAAATCCGGCACCTATGCCGACTCCAAAAGCACAGATCAACTGCGGGGCGGACGATTCGCCAAAGTGCAAATCGAAAACGGTGCAAAAGCCAGCTTCAATGTGTTTGGAGGCTTGCAAGCCGCTATCGAACTCACCGGAGCACTGAACTGGGCACCACCAAAAGAACTCGTCGCCCTGCGTACCGCGCCAACGATGGGCATCGGCAGTGACAAAGATGCGAAGAAAGCAAATCCATGGTTGACCCTTGCCAAGCTGAGTGGGTCTGTCGGGGTTGCGTTGGGTGCGGGATTCCAGGGAACTGCGCAGATCTCTCTTGATAAGGGACGCTTTATTCTCAATTTGAAGGCTGCGGTAGTACTGGGCCCTGGTGCTAACGGCAGCTTTAAGTTTGAGATTGGTTATGAGGCGGTGGTTGATATCATCAACTTGTATCGAAAAGAACTTCATAAGGCAAAAGGTAGAAAAATTGAATGGATGGAACCCGAAGCAGGGAAATATGCATCAACTCTTAATGTTTTAGGAGCAGCCGGGCTTAATGTGGAAATGGCCTATCTCATGGGTTGGGATTTGGTCATGAGCTTGTATGAGACGATGACAAGTAGCGGAAAAGGTGGTCCTATTGCTCATGCGATTGTTGAATACCAAAATCCCGATGAGTTAAAAAAATGGGTAATAGAAGCAACTCCAGAAGCATTAGGGCCGATTTTAATGACACTAATGTCTACCCCAGAGGAGTTCACCATCGCGTCAGCAAAGCAAGGTGCAGCCAGCACCTCAAAAGAAGGTAAGAAAAAATACACCAGGCAAGAATCGTATTTAGCCCAGCAAACAGCAATTGAAATTATAATAACTTACATCACCACCAACGCTAAAAACAAAGGAAGTCTCCTAGAAGCTCAAAAACAATTTGAACTCGCCTGCGCATGCATGAATAAATTCGGAGTACAACCCGTTGATATCGGTCAAAAATACTGCGAGAACCGCTATCTCCTCGATAATTTCATGAGCGAGCCCGTGCTTAATTTAATTGACGCGCTAGGGAACACAATGAGAACTCGTTACAAGAAAAACGCCTCGCTATTAGGTGAGCCATTTGATGGCTCTTGTAAAATTGTTATGCACGAAAACAGCTACATACCAAAACCGTCAGTAAGATACTCAGCTCCAGCGAGCAAACCAAATTGAAAATCACAAAATTACTTAACACCTCTCTCTGTATTTTCTTCTTATTTCTCTGCAACACTGCGAATGCCGCTCTCACCCAGCAGCAAGAAGAAGCCAAAAAAAAAGGTATTGAACTTTACAATCAATACAAAGCTATTTCCGCAATTGATTTCCTAAAGATCGCAGCCGATGGTGGTGACGACGACGCACTTTACTACCTAGGGGAAGCATTAAGAAAAAACAACCGTTACATGACTCAAGAAGCACAAAAAGCTTATGAGGATTCTGCAAAAAAAGGCAATATCTATTCGATGATTCGGCTTGGAGAAGCGAACGAAGATTTGTGCGTAACCATGAAGAATTGTTCTCCTACAGAGCATTCGCCCGAAGAGTGGACGAACAAAGCTAAAGAGCTTGCAACAGAACAAGCATCCAAAGGAAATGCTGAGTCAATGTACCTGTTATGGGAAATAACAGGTAACGATGACTGGTTAGAAAAATCTGCTGAACGCGGGTTCGCTTTGGCGCAATTTCGTTTAGCCACTAAATATCAAGAAGGGGGTGGCGCATTCCTGCTTCCATCAAGAAGATCTGATGCAATCGAAAAATGGATGAAGGCGTCTGCAGAAAATGGCTATCCTCCAGGCATGATGGGATTCGCAGCAGCCAGGATTGAAAAAAATGATTTATCGTCTTTCAGATTTTGGAATGAAAAAGCTGCAACTTTAAGCTACGTATCCGGAGTTTTTGGCTATGCATCCTACATTGGTGGGATTGAACCAACATACGGTTTCCAATCAGACCCAGTAAAATCATATGCTCTATTATCGAACCTGCTAGAACTTGACGGTGGCGGCAACGTAATAAACAACGTTAACGATACGTTACCAGAAGTTGAAAAAAATATGTCCAAAGAACAGATAGCAGAAGCAAAAAACCTCGCTAAAACGTGGAAGTCCACGCACCCGCCTCTCTCATTTTATCCGGACAAACTAGGATATTAATGCCAGTGAAGCTAATCAACTACTTCATAACCGCGATAGTTTGTATAGCCGCCACTCCTGCTTCTGCGTCGGAGCCGGCACACGAAGTCTCTCCGGGTATTATCCTATACAATCAGTTTAAGTTTGATACAGCCTTCACCACATTAGAAGAAGAAGCACGATCTGGAAGCGCGGAATCGCAGTACTACTTAGGCGAAGCTCTAAGAAGGCGCAGTCGCTATATGACGCCTGAAGCACAGCACTGGTACGAAACGGCTGCCATGAGTGGCTCTATATACGCTATGATTCAATTGGGCCGAGCAAAAAACGATCTTTGCGCAACAATGGAAAACTGCCCACCGTCTCAAAAAACTCAAGCAGAGTGGTTCATGGAAGCCAAGAAAATCACTTTGCCGAAGGCGAATAATGGCGATCCAGAGTCTCTGTATTTAATGTATGAAATCACCTTGGATCATCAGTGGCTAGAGAAATCTGCAAATGCAGGATATCCACTCGCGCAATATTGGATGGCTGTAAGTGAAAGACAGGGTGAAGGTTACTTCTTCATTCCTGGAGGACGTGATGCGTCAGTAAGAAAATGGCTACTACTCTCTTCCGAGGGTGGCAACCCAAAAGCCATGATGGAATATCTAGAAACACTGTATGAAAAAGGAGAAATGGAGAGCATTCGACATTGGCTTGAAGTGGCCGCAGCAACCGGCGAACAAGAAGCCATGAGCAACTATGGAGCGTACACCTCACATACTCCTGACAAAGTTGGCTACCCACTGGATTTAGTTAAAGGCTACGCTATTTTCTCTTTGTTAAAGGAACTCGGTGACAGCGGCGGAGTGCAAGATTATGTTGATCGTAAAATCGATAAAATTGCTGAAAAAATGACACCAGAACAAATTGAACAGTCTAAAACTGTTGCGCAAGAATGGAAAGACACTCATCCGCCCCTGTCCTTTTTCCCTGACAAACTGGGACGTTAATCTAGAACCTCACAGTGCCGAAGATCATCGACCAAGTGTTGGACGATCGTGGCATTCTGACCGATGCCTAAAGCTTTCAGGTCGGCACCGAATACCCGCAGTGCGACTACTGCGCGCAGCCACGTGTCCGACCTGCACCTTATCCACTGCTGTTCGAGTACCGGACGGTGCTCCGCCAAACTTAAAGCGGTGAGTTAGCAAGACTCAAGCATGAACGCCGGCAAACCAGTGATCAACTGTTCAACCTGCGTCTGGAAACCCGTACAACCTGCGTCAACTGCCGTGAATACGACTTCTAAGAACCGAAAATCCTGCCCGAGGGCGCGGTGAAATCCGAGTTCGCCGACGATAGCAATATCAAGGAAATCGCATGGATATGAAAGATTTAATCGCTCGAGCAGCCTCAAAGTATGGAGACTCCTCAAGTTTTGTCCTGAAAGCAAACAAGAGCACTGGACAACCCCCATGCGAATTATTCATCACAGATGAACATACTGAAAATTTTTTAACTTTGCAGATTGCCGGTGATTCAGATCGCGGTAGCATTACCGGCATGGCGGCTGGAGTAGGCTCATTATCAAGTTTCGCCCTAGCGCTAATGACGATCATAAAAGGGCGCTGGGATCTAGTTGGACTTTGTACCTCTCTAGGTATCGCCATGTTTCTAGTTCCTTTTTATTTTGAAACACGAAAGCCTCTGCCCATGCCTGTTCTTTTTAACCGTAGGACAAGGGAAGTTTACTTTGATCAGAACGGTGAATTATTCCATACGCCGTGGGATGATATTCAAGCGATTGCATGCGAATTTCAAATGACCGGAATTTACACAGGCAGCATGAATAATGCCTCGCTCAAAATTCTAGTAAAACGTCTTGGCGAACCAGAAAACTCATTAATGGTAAGTTTAGGCGCACCTATGGGAAAGACTCTAAGCATGCAGAAAGGATTCTGGGAGTACATCCGCAGCTATGACCTTGGCTCGATAAAAATTGGCAGCACAGCGATTCAGATGACTTCATAAGGCAAACTCTTTCTAGCAACATCCGAAAGTCTGACTTTCTGGGGTACTGGAAAAAAACAATAAAAGAAAAAACAAACAATGACGGATCTAATTATCTAAGCGCATCCGACGCCTTCATGCTTGTTGGACATATACTTTTTTACCCGACAAACGCCATACAAGATTTAACGTACGACTATGTAAAGCGCAAAACGCGAGATTTTTGGCCACAAATAGTTACTGAGCGTTTACGTAAAGATGGACCAACCTCGCGTTTAATTGACCTTGAGCGCGAACGAGGCTTACCAGTTTAGTAAACTGAAAGCCTCCAGCTTCTCACGCGCAGTCATTAAAATTGATTTTAATGGAAAACCTAATATTGGCAAGTAGCATGAATCAAGCAAAAAAAGATCACAAGAACTGGAATTCAACTTACCCTCCACCCTCTTGCTTTATTTCTAATTTACTTCTTAACAGACACCAAACACCAAACCCATGAAAACTCATCCATTGACATCCGTCACACCTACCGACCAACCGCCCATTGAACTCTTCGTTACTGATGAACACACAGAAAACTATCTATCGCTAAAAAATGGCGGAGATCATAATCGTGGATTACTCAGTGGTCTGCTTGGTGGAGTTTCAGCCTTAATCGCTCTTATAACTGGAGTGTGGATGGCGCTGCTCGGCAAGTGGGATGGGGCTGTCTGGATGCTAATCCTTGGCACACCTTTATTCATAGTGCCGATTGTTATTGAAGCGAGACGAGCACTGCCGCTTCCTGTGATCTTCAACCGAAGAACTAAAGAAGTTTACTTCGATAACGACGGCGAGCTTTATCACACACCATGGCAAGGAATAGAAGCCATTGCCTGTGAATTTGAGATTGTAGGCCTCTACTCTGGCAACATTCGACACACCTCACTCGAAGTATTGATGAAGCGATTGGGAGAACCTGAAAACTCAATCATGGTCAGCCTTGTTACACCAGCAGGCAAATCATTAAACATGCAAAAAGGATTCTGGGAATATATTCGCTCCTACATGAACAATGGGCCTTGGTTCGACCACAATGGAGAACATAGCGAGTCGGATGAGTTTGTGAAAAGCCAATTAGCATTAAATCTAAAGCAGTCTGAAAATTTAAGTGCCTGGCAAAAAATAATCCAAAACAAAAAAGAAGCTAGTGGCGGAAAAAATTTCCTTACCGGCACTGACGCACTAATGCTAATAAGCAACATCATTTTTTACCCTTCCAATAAGATCCAGGAATTTGTATATGAGAGGGCAAAGCGTCGTTCACGTAATCGCTGGCCTGAAATTGTTACCGAAAGACTACGATCTGATGGCCCCACCACAAGGCTGATTGATTTAGAGCGCGAACGCAGCCTTTCAGTTTGAACCTGAAGCCTTGCTACGCTGGTTTGGGGTAAGAACTCAAGTGGAGCATGTATCCGATTCGGATACATGACTTCATACCACGGCCATACGGTAGGTGAGGTTTATCGATCGCTGACGCACAAACCCGGCATCCTGACCTTCGGCGCCACCGGCAAGGCCAGATCCACGGTCTGGTGTACCGCATCGAAGCACATTGAGATTGGAAAATGAATAAACTGGACAAGCTTGTAAAAAATGCGCCAGATGTGTCGTTCGAATTGGCGGACGGAACCTCGGTGGTGAGACCGCCGTGTTCCTTTCGACCACGGCGTGTGCACTGAATGATGCGACTTTTCAAGCGCTGCCTGGCCGGGATAACCCTTACGACACTGTGCTTTCAAGTCTGGGCGACGCCGGTGCCGTTCTCGACGTTGACTCGCTGTGATCTGGCTGCTGACCACCGGATTTCTCTGCTGCGTGGTGATGCGTTCAGCGGCTCGAGTGTTTACAAAGTGCGTGAAGCTCACGGACTCCAGTTCCTGTACGAGGATTCGGATGCCTCTCGCGGTAGTGATGTTCACTGGAAGTGCGTGGCTCTCGATAAGCACTCGAACGCGCTCGTCGTCTCGGGTGAATTCACGTCCAACTACATTCAGGGACTTTTGTTTTACTACGATGCGGCCGAGCGAAAGGTCAACCGGATCAGTTTTGCCGAAAGGAACCGTCCAGGCTGGATATGGCTGAGCACTCAAGGCACACAGGTGATTTTCTTGAACGTCGGCCATGAAAGTTCACACAAGTACCTGCGTTACGGCAAAAACGAGGCTTATCAGGAGACCGATGAGCTTCCGTTTCCAGTGAGCGCTCGTGGTGAAAAGCTCATCAGGCTTAAACTTTAACCGCGTGCACATCCGAGGGTTGCTTGCGGTATCTGTCATTGCCCCGACGGGTGCCAGCATTGGCTGCTTCGAGGTTTCAGCCCTACCCTTCGAGAAATCCCCCCTCTGCCTGACAGCCGGCGTTCAGCCAGGTTAACCATCACTTAACGCCGCAGTCCAAAACTGTACTGAACCGCACACCTCAGCCCTTGGCTGACGCCGAGTGCGGCAGGTTTGGCCGTATTGCGCCGAACGCTCATTCCGTCGCACGGGAGTCCGATTCATGAACATTCGCACGCTGTTGCTCACCTCCGCTCTCGCCTGCACCGCCTTCGCGGGGCTGGCTCAGGCCAATGACACCACCGCTGCAACCAAGCCGGTTCCCTATCAGTACGGCATGCCGTTGCATGTGAACAAAGTGATCTTCATGACCGAGCAACCCACTCGTCAGTGCAAAGTCGTTACTGCTGACATGAAGTACGTCGACAATGCCGGGAAGCCTGAGGAAATCACCTACCGGAAAATGTCCGACGCCTGCAGTGACCAGAACTGACAGAAGGCTCTGATTTGCGGCGTTGCGGTAGGCGCTGGAGGGCTCGCGGGTTATGCTCGGGGCCTTCTTCTTACTGCCGCAAGGACTCGCCATGCAGTTGTCGTTTCGCACGTTGTCGATCATCACTTCTTCGTTGTGTTTTGTGCTGGCGCTGGTCTGGGGCTTTTTCCCGGAGGTATTGCTGGCGATCTGGAGCATCGAGTATTCGAGCGCTGCCGGGTTTGTCGCGCGGCGCAGCGCGGTGCTGTTTGCGGCGTTGGGGGTGATGTTCTATCTGGTGCGCAACGCGCCGCCGTCGCTGGGCCGCAACGCCCTGAGCAACGGGTTTATCGTCGGTTGTTTTGGTTTGGCGGTATTAGGTTTCAGCGAGTGGCTGAACGGCCATGCCGGCCCCGGGATTCTGCTCGCGGTGCTGGTCGAGTTCGCGCTGGGCCTTGGCTTTGTGCAGGCCCGGCGCGTGACGGTCGAACTGGGTGAAACCGTGAGTTAAACCGCTCTGGATCTCGGGCTGTAATGGTTTGGCATGGTTTGTTGCGCCAGGTCCGAACGCAACCCGGCGATCAAGTCGTTGATTTCGCGACAGCCATTCAAATGGCTGGCGTCGATACCGCTGACGTGTAGGTCGACCTGGTCAGTCTGGTGGTCGCCGAATACCTTGACGGTCATCGACAAGTCTGGCGACAGCGTGCACTGGCAGCGTTTAGGCAGAAAACTGCTTTCAATGATATTGCGTAGTTCCAAGGCAGACAGAAACATGATGAACCTCTCCTTATTGATGAAACTGCCAATCAACTCTTCACGTTGACCGCTTTTGCTGCCCCTGCGCGGGTGTGTCCCCGCTGATTCCCTGGTGCGGCAAACGGTTGTACTGCGAAATGCCTCATGGAGTGTAGGCGCCCGAACCCGGTGCGCCGCACCAAATAGACGCATAAAGCGTGCCTTTCATCGGGTTGTTTTGACCCTCGATAAATCAAGCACTTGGCGCTGTGGCCAGTGGTTGACCAGTTGCAAAATGCAAGATGAACCCGCTTGCGCACTGCAATTTGCAAGTCGACGCCGGTTTGCATTCATCGCTGATGACAGTGAGAATGCCCGTCATCCACCCTACACCCGCCAGGAGGCTTCCATGGGTTCTTTACGCGCTCGCGCGACAATCGGTCTGCTCGTTGCCGGCCTGTCCACCCTCGCCCACGCGGCCAAGCTCGAAGATGTCGCGCCGTATCCCAAGGCGGAAAACGGCTTTACCCGCCAGGTCATCTACCTGCCCAAGCAGGATCAGGAAGAGAACTTCCAGGTTGAAGTCCTCGCCGGCAAAACCCTGGAAGTCGACTGCAATCGCCAGCGACTGGGCGGCGCTCTGGACGAGAAAAACCTCGAAGGCTGGGGCTACCCGTTCTACCGCCTGGAAAAAGTCATCGGCCCGATGAGCACCCTGATGGCCTGCCCGCCTGGCTCCCAAAAGAAACGCGCCTTTGTCCCGGTGGTCGGTGACGGCTTCATGCTGCGTTACAACAGCAAGCTGCCGCTGGTGATTTACGCCCCCAAAGACGTCGAGGTGCGCTACCGCATCTGGTCGGCATCGGACAAGGTCGGCACCGCCATCGCGGAATGACCTGAACCGGGAGCGCAAAACGTGATTACCTGCCATGTGCGATACGTGATCGATCCGTACCAACTGACCGAATTCGAGGCCTACGCCAAGGCCTGGCTGGACATCGTCGAGCGGTTGGGCGGCACTCATCACGGCTACTTCCTGCCCTCCGAGGGCGCGAGCAACATCGCTTATTGCCTGTTCAGCTTTCCATCGCTGGCCGATTACGAAAGCTACCGGCACATCGCGCTGACCGACCCGCAAAGCACGGCGCTGGTGGAATCACTGGTGCAGAAGAAGTTCATCGTCAGCTACGAGCGCAGTTTCCTGCGCCCACTGCTGCCCTGAGCGTTGTCACGCCGGGACGCCACACACTGCGGCGCGCTCGGCGACGTGACGCAGGCTGTCAAAATTGATGTTGGCGCCGGAGTCGATCGCGACGAAGGTCTGCTCCCGAACACCGGTGCGGGCCACGTACTGTTTGATCCCGGCCACCGCCAACGCACCGGAAGGTTCGGTGATCGAGCGGGTATCGTCGTAGATATTCTTGATCGCGGCGCAGAGGTCGTCATTGCTGACGGTGACCACCTCGTCCACGCAAAACCTGCACACTTCAAATCCATAAGCGCCGATCTGCGCCACCGCCACGCCATCGGCGAACGTCCCGACGTTGGGCAGCACCACCCGTTCATCCGCTTGCAGCGCCGCCTTCAGGCAGGCCGAGTGCTCCGATTCGACACCGATGATGCGCACTTCCGGCCGCAGGTATTTGACGTACGCCGCGATGCCGGCGATCAAGCCGCCACCGCCCACCGGAACGAAGATCGCATCCAGCGAACCCTGATGCTGACGCAGGATTTCCATGGCCACCGTGCCTTGGCCGGCGATCACGTCCGGGTCGTCGAACGGCGAGACAAAGGTGCGCCCGGTTTGCTCGGCCAGTTGCAGCGCATGGGCCAGGGCAAATGGAAAACTCTCGCCATGCAGCAGCGCTTCGGCGCCACGACTTCGCACCCCGAGCACTTTCAGTTCGGGGGTGGTCGAGGGCATGACGATGGTCGCGGCGATCCCCAGTTCCCGCGCCGCCAGCGCCACGCCTTGGGCATGATTGCCCGCCGATGCGGTGATCACCCCGCATGCTTTCTGCGCATCGCTCAACTGGACCAGCCTGTTGTAGGCGCCACGGATCTTGAAGGAAAACGTCGGCTGCAGGTCTTCGCGCTTGAGCAGGATCCGGTTGCCCAGCATCTCGGACAGTGCCGGCGCCGCTTGCAACGGCGTGCGTACGGCAATGTCGTAGACCGGCGCGGCCAGGATCTTTTTCACGTACTGCTCAAGCAGGGCTTGCTGGTCGGGGCTGTGCGGCATGGTCGTCTCCTGACGTTTTGATCAAACCCCCGGAGACAGAAAGTAAAACCCCGCCTCTAGGGCGGGTTGGGTGCTGCAGTCGTGAGCTAGCCCGCCAAATGAGGAATGGCGGTAATAATGCTTGGCTGGCAGCGCAATACGGTGGAAGTCATGGGCCTGAAATTAGCCCGACGGCGGTGCGCGCGTCAATGGCTTATTTGGCGATGGCGCTATAGGCTGGCAATTCTGCTCATCACCCCAAGGAAGGAATGCATGATGTCTGTCGCCCTGCCCCTCACTGCGTTGATTGCGTTTACCGGCTATACCGTGTCGGTGATGCTCCAGGCCGAACAGTCATTGATCGACTTCGGCATCAGCCTGATGTCGCGTCCGGATACGGCGCAGGTGGTGATTGATCTGTATCTGCTGGCGACGCTGGCCGGGGTGTGGATGGTCAAGGATGCGCGGTCGCGGGGGATGTCTGTGTGGTCGGTGGTGCCGTATTTGCTGCTGACGGCGGTGTTTGTGTCGATTGGGCCTTTGTTGTATCTGGTGGTACGTGGAGTTCGGGAGCGCACAAAGGTGGTTGTGGCGGATCCAGCGAGCTGATCCCGAGCTTCCAGTGCTGCTGAAATAGCTTTCGCGAGCAAGCCCGCTCCCACAGGGGTTATGCGTCAGACACAGATCCAATGTGGCAGCTGATCCCGAGCTCCAGTGCTGCCGAAATAGCTTTCGCGAGCAAGCCCGCTCCCACAGGGGTTATGCGTCAGA
>NZ_NQYG01000017.1:0-103893 GCF_002878485.1 Pseudomonas sp. AD21 | reverse complement strand
TCGATGTACAACGCCAGACACCTCGGTCGGCCCCCTCTCCCTCCGGGAGGGCTGGGGTGAGGGTCAGCGGGTCAGCGGGTCAGCGGGTCAGCGGGTCATGGTCTACAGTAAAACTTCAAACCAACTTCACAAGGATCGTGAAGCATGCAAACCCGCCCCACCCTCGCCCAATTCGCCCGCCAGTTACGCGTCAACCAAACCGACTGCGAACACCTGCTCTGGCAAAAGCTTCGCTCCCGCCAGATCGCCAATCTGAAATTTCGTCGGCAGTTTCCCTGTCCGCCTTACGTGCTGGATTTTTACTGTGCTGAGCTGAAGTTGGCGATTGAACTGGATGGCGGTCAGCACTTTGAAACGCAGGAACTGATTCATGACCAACGCCGGACGCACTATCTGAATCAAAAGGGCATTGAAGTCGCGCGTTTCAGTAATCTCGAGGTGATCCAGCAGATGGACGATGTGCTGGAGCAGATCATAGGAATTGCGGCGAATCGAAAAATGCCCTCACCCTAACCCTCTCCCAGAGGGAGAGGAGACTGACCGGGGGATGCTTGCGAGCTACGCCGACCTGATTCTGCTTTACCGAATCCATAATCGACTCGGTTTTTCAGGTCGACGTACCTCTTCAGACACCTCGGTCGGACCTCTCCCAGAGAGAGGGGGACTGATTGCGGGATGCTTCAGAAATACATCGACCTGAAACCGTTTTGCCGAATCCATAATCACTCGGTCTTTCAGGTCGACGTACCTCTTCAGACACCTCGGTCGGCCCCCTCTCCCGGAGGGAGAGGGCTGGGGTGAGGGGCCGCTTTCTTATGCCCTGCGCAAAAACCGCCACAAACAAAAACGGGCCTGCATTCGCAGGCCCGTTCTCATTGGGTGGCTTATGAAATCAGCGTATCAACTGTTGATCGCTGCCTGTTCATTCTCGTCAAACTCTTCCGCCAACAGCTTGTCGTTGGCCTTACCGGTGAATGGAACCACAGCGGCACGTGGTTTTCCTCGCAGTTTGCCAAACAGGTGCTCAAGCGCGTGTTCCAGTTTTTCGGCTGCACCATCGATCGCCTGTTCCAGCGAATCGGCTTTATGGGTGACGGAAATCGGTTGATGGCCTTTTGGCCGCGCTTCCAGTTGGCAGCGCAAGTCATGGGGACCTGGTTTGTCACCGTTCTCGTCGCTCAGGTGGACTTCGACACGGGTCAGGTCTTCTTCATAACGGTCGAGCGTGCTCTCAATGGTTGTACGTACCCACTCCTCCAGTCGTTTACTGCTTTGAATATGGTTATCGCTATTGACTTGGATTTGCATAGTTCATCCCTTATTTCAGCTAGCTCGCAAGAGGCCTTGAACAGGATTTCGTGACCCCTTGATTACAACAATCGGCCCGACTGACGAACATTTCAACCCCTGAAAAAAGATAAATATTCATACGCAAAAAAAGCCGGACAACCGAGCAAGTCGCTGGTAAGGTCGGGAGTTGGGTCGCCTCGCAACCCTGCAAAAATTGCTCACAATTGCCCGTCGTTCAACGGGTGCAAGCTGCGGAAAATCCCCGCCTCCTCCACCAGCCAGTCATGCACTGCGCGCACGCCCGGATGGCTCAACGCCCCCGGCGCATACAGCAACACGTAACGTTTATGGTTGGGCACCGACAGCCCGAACGGCACAATCAAGGTGCCGCGTTCCAGCTCATCGTTGAGCAACGTACGCCGGGCAATCGCCACGCCCATGCCGGCGATCGCCGCTTCGATGGTCAGGTGATTGCGATTGAAGGTGTGGCCGCGCCGAACGTCGGCGCCTTCGAAGCCGATCGCGTTCAGATAAAACTCCCATTCCGCGTATTCATAGCTGCCGCGCCAGGCGGTGATGTCGTGCAGCAGCGGGAAATGCACCAGATCCGCCGGCCCATGCAGCGGCGGGCGTCCACGCAGCAGACTCGGTGCACACACCGGGAAAATCTGCTCATCGAGCAAGGCTGTGGATAACAGCCCCGGGTAGCTTCCGTCGTTCAGGTCAATCGCCAGATCAAAGTCGCCCTCGTGCAACGGTACGCTGCTGTCCTCGGCGACCAGGCGCAACTGGATGTCCGGAAAACGTTGTTGCAGGCGCGGCAGACGCGGGGTCAGCCACTTGCTGAGGAACGACGGAATCGAGCGCACGCGCAGAATCCCGCTGATCATCCCGGCATCCAGTCGGCGCAATTCGGCATCGATGCTGCCGTAGGCTTCATTGACCGTAATCGCCAGCCGCTGTCCTTCGGCGCTCAACTCCACGCCCCGCGCACGACGGTGAAACAGGCGAAACCCAAGGCGCTCTTCCAGTTGACGGATCTGCTGGCTGACCGCTCCAGGGGTGATGTGCAGCTCTTCGGCGCAGCGGGTGAACGACAGGTGCCGCGCGGCACAGGAAAACACCTGCAGCCAGACGTAGGTCTGGGCATGCAATTGACGACTCATCGTTTAGTCCTGCTAAAGGCTTTCTTAGGAAGTTTCGTTGGTCACGTAAGACCGAGGTAGGCAGTATCGCCGACATTGCGCTTGTCCTACAAAAAATGGCGGCGATTCCTACTCCATTGCTTGTAAGGCTTTAGCATGGCTATCAGTGTTTTCGATTTATTCAAGGTCGGCATCGGTCCGTCCAGTTCCCACACCGTCGGCCCGATGCGCGCCGCCGCGACCTTCGCCCAGGCGCTGATCGACCAACGGTTGCTGAACGACGTGCGTCGGGTGGAAATCCGTTTGTACGGCTCGCTGTCGGCCACCGGTGTCGGCCACGCCACCGACCGTGCCACGGTCATGGGCCTGATGGGCGAGTGGCCGGACAGCATCGATCCGGCGACCATCGACCCACGCATCCAGCAACTGTGCGAAAGCGGTCTTCTGCCCCTCGCCGGTCAGAGAGAAATTGCCTTCAACTGGCAACACGATCTCCTGCTGCTGGATGAAAGCCTGCCCTACCACCCCAACGCCATGTCGCTGACAGCCTTTGGCGAAAGCGCCGAGCTATTCACACAAACGTACTACTCGATCGGCGGCGGTTTCATCATCGAAGCAGCGGAAGCCGAGTCCGGTGTGGCGCCGGCCGGTGACGTGGTGCTGCCGTACGACTTTTCCAGTGCCGCCGAACTGCTGAGCCTGTGCAAGCAGCACGGCCTGCGGGTCTCGGAACTGATGATGGCCAACGAACGGGCCTGGCGCAGCGAGGATGAAATCCGCAAGGGCCTGCTGCACATCTGGTCGGTGATGCGCGAGTGCGTCGAACAGGGCCTGCGCCACGAAGGCATCCTGCCCGGCGGTCTGAATGTGCCGCGCCGGGCGGCGAAACTGCACCGCAGCCTGTTGGAAATCGGCAAACCGAATGTGATCAGTTCAACGCTGTCGGCAATGGAATGGGTCAACCTGTTCGCCCTCGCCGTCAACGAAGAGAACGCCGCTGGCGGGCGCATGGTGACGGCACCGACCAACGGTGCGGCCGGGATCATTCCGGCGGTGCTGCACTACTACATGAAATTCAATCCGGACGCGTCCGACGATGACGTGGTCGCGTTCTTCATGGGCGCCGCCGCCGTCGGCATTTTGTGTAAGAAAAATGCCTCGATCTCCGGCGCCGAAGTCGGCTGCCAGGGCGAAGTCGGTTCAGCCTGCGCCATGGCGGCTGCGGGCCTGGCCGAAGTGCTCGGCGCGACCCCGGAGCAACTGGAAAACGCCGCCGAAATCGGTCTGGAACATAACCTCGGCCTGACCTGCGACCCGGTCGGCGGCCTCGTGCAAGTGCCGTGCATCGAGCGCAATGCCATCGCCGCGGTGAAAGCGATCAACGCCACGCAAATGGCCCTGCGTGGCGACGGCAAACATTTCATTTCCCTCGACCGGGTGATCCGCACCATGCGCGATACCGGCGCCGACATGCACGACAAATACAAAGAGACTTCACGGGGTGGCCTGGCCGTGAGCTGGGTGGAGTGCTGACGCGCATTCCCTGACCGCCCCGGCAGGCCGCAACTTGCGGCCTGCCAACCGTGAGCCCGAGCAAAAATAATAACGAGGCAAAAACGATGACCGATGTACGTACACCTGCTGCCGAAAATCCCGCTGTAGATCTCACTCGCAACACAGAAACGGCCCACAAGGGCTGGAGCAAATCTGACACTACCTGGATGCTCGGCCTTTACGGAACTGCGATTGGCGCCGGTACCTTGTTCCTGCCGATCAATGCCGGTGTCGGCGGTTTCTGGCCGTTGCTGATGCTGGCGCTGCTGGCGTTCCCGATGACCTTCTTCGCTCACCGGGGCCTGACCCGCTTCGTGCTGTCCGGGCATTCGGGCGACATCACCGAAGTCGTCGAAGAACACTTCGGCATCGGTGCCGGCAAGCTGATCACCCTCCTGTATTTCTTCGCGATCTTCCCGATCCTGCTGGTGTACAGCGTCGCGCTGACCAACACCCTGAGCAGTTTCCTCGAACACCAGTTGCACATCGCCCCGCCACCCCGGGCGATTCTGTCGCTGGCGCTGATCCTCGGCCTGATGGTCATCGTGCGTTGCGGCCAGAACGTGATCGTCAAAGCCATGAGCGTGCTGGTCTATCCGTTCGTCGCCGCCCTTTTGCTGCTCGGCCTGAGCCTGATCCCCAACTGGAACGGCGCGTTCTTCGCCAGCGCTCAGGAGGCGATGCCGCTGTCGGTGTTCCTCAAGACCTTGTGGCTGGCTATCCCGGTGATGGTGTTCTCGTTCAACCATTCGCCGATCATCTCCGCGTTCGCGGTTGACCAGAAGCAGCGCTATGGCGCCCAGGCCGAGCGCAAGAGCAGCGGCATCCTCGCCATCGCCCACGGCATGATGGTAGTGACGGTGATGTTCTTCTGCTTCAGTTGCGTGCTGGCGCTGTCGCCGGCGGATCTGGCAGCAGCGAAGGCGCAGAACATTTCGATCCTGTCGTACCTGGCGAACCATTTCCAGACGCCGGTCATCGCTTACGCCGCACCGCTGATTGCGCTGGTGGCGATCACCAAATCCTTCCTCGGCCACTACATCGGCGCGAGCGAAGGTTTTCAAGGCATGATCGTCAAGAGCCTGCGCGGCCGTGGCAAGGTGATGTCGGCGAGCTGGCTGAACCGTGCGACCGCACTGTTCATGATCCTCAGTTGCTGGGCCGTAGCGACCTTCAACCCGAGCATCCTGGGCATGATCGAAAACCTCGGCGGACCGGTGATTGCCTGCCTGTTGTTCCTGATGCCGATGTACGCCATCCGCCGCGTGCCGGCCTTGCGCCAGTACTCGGGTCAGGTGTCCAACGTATTCGTGGTGCTGATCGGCCTGATTGCACTGTCGGCGATCATCTACTCGGTTCTGCCCTGAAACGGGCCACAAATGATAAAGGCGAGCCAGGTGCTCGCCTTTTTTCTGCCGTATCCATTGTGCGAAAACGTTCCCGGCATAGCCCTTGCTACATCCCTGCAAGCACTGCCGCAGGCCGCGATTTCTGGCTCTTGATGACCCGCGTCAACGCACCGAAGAGCAAAAGACCGCAGCCTGCTACAGCACTTACAGAAGCACTTGGCGAAATGGCCACGGAATGGCCGATGGTCCGGTATGGCGAACCAACCTGATCACGGCCGGTCAACAACTGCACGTTCAATCAGGCGGTGACGCATCATGGACAACCCTTTTCAGATCATTACCGATGCCTTCGCGCCGGACTATCAGATCAACCTGAGCATTCAGGGGCTGGACGGCAGCATCATGCTGACCCTGTCCAACAACGGCCGGGTCGTGGCCAAACGCATGATCAGCGCCGAACAGCGCAATGACCCCAAGCGCCTCAGACGCCTGGTGCAAAGCATTCAATTCGGCATTGCCATCGAACAAGGGCACAGCGCGATGGCGATCCTCGAAGCAATGACCAACGGCGACGGGCTGACCCCGCCGCCGCCACGGATCAACGGCCCGTCCCGTCAGGCTGCCGGGATTTAAAGCTCGCCCTTCTCGATCTCGGGGTGTTCACCGGAACCGGCGCCGAGCTTGCGTTGCGGTTTCTCGATCTTCACCGAGGGAAATTGCGACGAGGCGTAACGCACCACCAGGATCGAGAACGCCAGCAGCAGAATCCCGCCGCACAGGTAGATGATGCCCATGTCGGGCGGGTTGTGGTGCGAGACGTTGGAGATCAGCAATCGCGTCAGCGCGGTAATCGCCACGTAGATCAGGAAGCGCACCGGCATGTGGTTGGTCTTGAAGTAAATCCCGACCATCGCCCCCAGTTCGAGATAGATGAACAACAACAGAATGTCATCAATCTTGATGTGGCCTTCCTCGAGCATGCCGAGGAACTCCATCACCGCGGCCCACGCGGTCACCGCACCAATGGCGAACAGCGCCAGATAGTGAAAGGTCTCGACGAACAGGTTGCCCAGTGACTCGGCCAGTTGATGCACGTTTTGCCGCAGTTTCTCGGCCCAGTTTATTTTCACGATGATGTTCCTTAGCCCGATGCGAGCGGATGATGCCGGTTGGACGTGACGGTTTTCTGTATGCGCTTTGTGCCATGCAGAAACAAGGCCACGCATCATGGCGAGCCGGTATAAAACCTGCGCCGTGGCGTTTGGTCGCACCGCAGAACAACTACCGTCAGCAGAATTGATTGTGACGGTATAACTGAAATTTCTTGATGAATTAATTACGTTCGAAAAGGTATTGGCTTATAAGCGAAATATGACTGACCGGCTAAATATGTGAACTTGCTCACATTCACCCCGGTTATTGACCAGGCAGCCAGTCATTCAATAAATTATTGTTGTAATTATTTCCAGAGCAGCCCCATCAAAGAAGCTTTAACCGCAGCAGCAATCTTGTTTTGGCAACCAAGCTTCTTCAGGCAATGATTTATATGGAAGTTCACCGTCCTTTTGCTGATGCCGAGGATCACCGAAACATCGTCCGATGACTTTCCGTCAGCCGTCCATTGGAGGATTTCCTTTTCTCGCTGCGACAACTCGATCGGCACTGGCAGAACAGAATCCGCCCCGCGCATTTGTAATCGGGTGAGGCCCAAATGGGTAATCTGGGCCAGCCAGGACAACTCCGCCTGTTTGGTCTCGAGTTCCAGCGCGGTGATCGTCTCGCCGCCCCGGGCAAATGTCACCAGCCCTTGAGTTTCGCTGTTGAGCAGCGTTTGCCCCCAGCCCTCCGAGAGTCCGTGAGACTGCGCCTCCTGCCAGAACTCGGGCGCCTGAGTCTTGAGTTCGGCGTCCCACAGCACCGGTTTCACACTGCGCATTGCGCGCATGACGTAAGGGTCGATTTCCAGGTAACGATTGGCGGAATAGGCAGCTTGCCAGGCGGGAGAGTAGTTATTGGCGAGAAACAGGCAAGGTTTGGTGATAGGAAAAAGCCTGCGTGAACCATAGGCCACATAATCAAACTCCAACTGCCTGGCAACGGTCTTGATATTGTCGAACAATAATTCGACATCCGTTGCAGACATGGCGTTTTCCAACAGTTCAGCCTGCCAGTACGACATAGAGATTCCTTTCTCACCGTTATTGCTGTCGGCCTCTTGCCAACATGCCTAGCATATTTCCAAATGTTTCCGCTAGCTGTCAAGGGTGACAGGTAGTATGCGATCGCAGTGTGCACTTTAATCGCCGCCTAACCAATCACTAAACGGAATCTGTGATGGATTACTTGTCAGGACGTTATGACCAGTTGACGACAGTAAAGCGTCAACGCTTGGCTCAATATCGCTATCAGGTCTTTGTCGAACGCCTCGGCTGGCAATTATCAACACCGGACGATTTCGAGTTCGACCAGTTCGACCACAGTGGCACCCATTACATCGTCGCTGAAGAGGACGACGGCAACATCAAAGGTTGCGCGCGCCTGCTGCCGACCACCCAACCGTACCTGCTGAGTGAGGTGTTCACCTCGCTGCTCGGCGACACGCCTGCCCCGTGCGGCGACGACATCTGGGAGCTTTCGCGCTTCACCTCTCTGGACCTCGATGCCGAGGGCGGAAAAAACGAACAGGTGATGTCCGACGAAAACACCGTCGGACTGTTCATGGCCACCCTGGAATACGCCAGGACCTGCGGCGTCTCGCACCTGGTGTCGGTTTCACCGGTGGCGATCGGACGCCTGTTGAAGCGCGGTGGCATCGACTACAAATGGCTGGCTCCGCCGCAGGTGCTGGACAACCGCACCCTGGGCGCGTGCTACATCACGGTGCAGTAACCCTTCCCGGCATTCGATAACACATGCGCACATCCAGTGAAGCTGCTGACAGCCGTCGAGCAGCTCACATCGGTGTGGGTCGATTTCACGACATGGATAGCAACCGCAGCACAACCAACGTTCAACACAGAGGGATGATCATGATCGACATGCAAAGGAAAGTTGCCAAAGATATCGTCCACAAGGGCCATGATGACGATGTACTGATTTACGACGCCCACCACTTGCTGCCAGCCTGGCTGCCTGCCGCCATTGTGCAGCAGGCCAACCTTGATCCGACGGATCTGGAAATCATCAATCAGGCCTATCGACTGGACAGCGATCGCCTGGTGCTGCGTTCGCTGCCAACGATCATCGACCTCGACGAGCTCGAACAGGCAGGCCTGTCGGATTGTCTGCCGGAGCTGCTGACCCACTACGAAAAAGCCACCGACCACCTGATTCTCAGTGGTGTCTGGGTGCTGGAAAGCACCGAGGCCAAACTGGCCCAACTGCCTGGCCAGCCCCCTTTGCTCGATCTCGGCCAGCGCCGATGCGTACACGAAATCCTGAAGCAGATCGACGGTTGCCCGCAACAGGGCCTGCTCTACTTCACCCTGTTCAACGACACCGCCAACTACTTCTTCTACCGCAAACACCATGAGCACGTTCCCGGCCTGATGCTGATCGAAGCGGCACGCCAGGCAATGTACGCGCAGTTCTACGAACACAGCGGCTACGCCCGAGGTGAAGTGTCGATTTCCATCGTTGACCTGTTATCGAGCTTCCCGCGTTACACCGAGTCGTCGTTTCAGGTCGACGTACTCGTCGGCGATTACGAAGGCATGGCGCAACCACGGGGGCGCAAGGTCGACAAGCGTGCGCGTTTCTTCCAGCGCGGCGAGTTGGTGGCCGACATCCGCCTGCACGGTGAAGTGATCAAGATGCCGGTGTTCAAACGCATGCGTAACATCAGCATCGACCCGGCCTGCTGGTTCCGTCCGCTCAAGGGCATCCGCCATGAAGTGCTGGTGCGCCTGGATTCCGGTCGCCATCTGTCGGCGCGCCTGGAGTTGTTGTCGATGGCCGGCTTGCAAGTGCAGTGCGACAGCCCGCTCGACGCATCCGAGCGCGGCCACGTCTATCTATATCTGGAAAGCGAAGGAATGCTCAGCCTGCCACTGCAGTCACTGCACGTCAGCGATGCGGGCAAGGCCGGCACGCTCAGGCTGCAATTGGCCGAACTGGATTCATCGCTGCGCTTCAAATGGCGCGAAGTGCTCAAACAGTTCGCCTACTTCTCTCACGAAGAAATCACTCCGGCGCCAGTGGTCGCCCTCGAGCAGACACTGTGGATGACGTTCGACCAGGCCTCGGCAATGCCCGAGCAAAGGAAGGAGGCATGATGTCGCGCTATCCCCACGTGCTTGAACCTCTGCGCCTTGCCGGCGGACTGGAATTGCGCAATCGGCTGTTCTTCGCCTCGATGGGCGTGGATCTGGCCGATCACAGCGGGTGTGTGACGCCCGCCATGATCGAGTTCTATCAGGGCATCATGGAGGGCGGCTGTTCCATGGCGTTTCTGTGCAACGCCACGGTCTCGCCGCAGTCACGCCTGCAAAGTACCGGCCTGGGTCTGTTCGAGGCGCATCAGGGCGAATCACTCAAGGCCATGTTCGCCATGGCCAGTCGCGTCAACACCCCGGTGGGTGTGCAGTTGCAGCATTACGGCGGTCAGGGCACCACCACGCACACCGGAGTTGCCGTGCTGACACCCAGTGGCGTGCCCTGCCCGCGCGTGTCGAAACTCGACCCGGACTATCGGGTGCGGATCATGGACGAAACCGATATCGCCCTGGTGATCGAGCAGTTCGCCCATTCCGCCTGGCTGGCCTGGACCAACGGCGCGCAACTGGTGCAATTGCAAGCGTCCAATGGCTACTTGCTGAGCAGTTTTCTCTCGCCGCACACCAACCATCGCACGGACCGTTACGGCGGTAGCGAAGAGAATCGCGCGCGTCTGTTGCTTGAAGTGGTCAAGGCCATTCGCGAGCGCACCGAGGGCCAGTTGATCGTCACTATCCGGCTCGGCATCGATGATCGCCTGGGTGATGCAGGACTGCAGTATCCCGACATCAAGGAAACCGTTCAGGCCCTCTGCCAGGCAGGTGTCGCCGCGCTGGAATGTTCGATGTGCATGGGCGCGACATTCGGCCAGTTGATCATGCACTCCGAGACCATGGACGAGTACCTGCAAGCCGGCGTCCGGGCGATCAAGGCCGTGTCGACGGTGCCGGTGGGCTATGCCGGCTTCATCGATGGCCTGGACAAGGCCGAACAGTTACTGGCCGATGGCGTGTGCGACTGGGTGGGAATGTCGCGGGCGCTGTTTGCCGACAACGACCTGATCAACAAAACCCTGCAGGGCCGTTCCGCCGACATCCATAAATGCCGATGGGACAGCCAGTGCTTCAGCGACAAAAGCAACCCACGTCTGGACCGAGTGTATTGCTGCGTGAACCCGAAATATTTACGCCCCGCGTTGGCATAAGGAGATGCGACACATGTACGATTTTCTGGGAAAAGTGTGCCTGGTCACCGGCGGCACCGCTGGCATTGGCGAGACCGTCAGCGAGCGTTTGATCAGGGCTGGAGCCGAGGTGATCGTATTCGGCAGAGACGAGGAAAAGGGCGCGGCCCTGGCCGATCGGCTGGGCGAACACTGCCGGTTCATCGCCTGCGATGTCGGTGATCCGGCGCAGGTCGAGCAGGCCTTCGCGACCATTCGCTCGGTCTACGGCAAACTCGATTGCGCGTTCAATAATGCCGGCGTCACCGCACGTTACGGCGCGCTGGCGGACTCGTGCCCGGAAGACTGGATGAAGGTGATGAACATCAACGTCAATGGCACCTACCACTGCATGCGCCATGAGCTGCAACTCATGCTCACTCGCGGCATTGGCGCCATCGTTAACACCTCGTCCTGCGCCGGCGTCGTGCCGATTGGCGGCCAGGTGGCGTACGTCGCCAGCAAACAGGCAATCAACGGCATGACCCAGGTCGCATCGATTGAAAACGCCCGGCTCGAAGAGGGCGGCTGCATTCGCGTCAACGCGGTCGCGCCGGGTCCGATACTCGGCGGGATGAACAGCGAGGCGCGTCTCAAGGCAGCGCCGGAAAACACCCAGCGCAAAATCAACGTGACCTCGATGAAACGCTTCGGTACGGCGGATGAAGTGGCCAACGCTGTACTCTGGCTGCTCAGCGAACAGGCGGCGTACGTCACCGGGGTGATCATGCCCATCGATGGTGGCTACGCCAGCGGCAAGTTCTGACAACAAATAAAACCCGAACGACCCGCCATGCGCGGGTCGTTTTGTTCGGCGCCGGAATCAGAAAAAACGCCAAATCCGGTCTACATTGAAAAGCCACTACCCAAAGCGCAGGGATTCGCTTATCCTTTCGCTGTATATAAATACAGTAGTCGCTAAGACAACTAAATGTGAAGGCATGTGAGGTGGTGAATGGCCGTCGAAGTGGTATACCGCAGCAGCCGAGATCTGGAGCGCTTGTTCATGGATAAAGCCGAAGCTGACCGTCATGACAAAATGCTCGAACTGGCCGAAATGCTGTCCGAAGTGTTGCAAAAAGCCGTTCCGTCGCTGAACGAGCAACAGGTTGAAGAAGTCGGGATCTACATGGCGAAGAACCGCGATGTGTTCGCCAAGGCCTTCAAGAGCCAGCCTGATGCCCTGTCGGAGCTGATCAACGCACCGGCCGAGCCGGTGGCAGAAGAAGTGGCTGAACCGGCAGAGTCTGCCGAAGCACCGGTCAAACCGGCAAAAACTGCGAAAGCTGCCAAATAATCGTTACCTGAATTGAACAGGCCCCGAGTCATATGGCTCGGGGCCTTTTTCATGCTCGCTGAACAGCTCAGCGGTACAACACTTTCTCCGCCAACTCATCTGCCACCCGTGCAGGCGAGCGCTTCTCGGCCTGCGCATGGGCGAACACTTCGGTCAGGCGCGAGCAGATTTTCGACAGGTGCGCGGTAATCGTCCCCAGCTCTTCGCCGCGATGCTTGAGCGAGACGTAGATCAGGCCACCAGCATTGATCACGTAGTCCGGCGCATAGAGGATGCCGCGCCGCTCCAGCTGATCGGCCACGTCCAGATGCGTCAGCTGATTGTTGGCCGAGCCCGCCACCGCCGAGCAACGCAATTGCGTCACCGTGTGGCTGTTGAGCACGCCACCGAGGCCACACGGCGCGAGGATGTCGCAAGGCGTACTGAGCAACGCGTCGTTGGCGATCGGGTGGGCATTGAGCTGCTCCATGGCCAGTTGCACCTTGCCGTGATCGATGTCGCTGACCAGCAATTCAGCCCCCGCCGCGTGCAGCTGCTCGGCCAGTGCGTAACCGACGTTGCCCAAGCCCTGAATCGCCACGCGCAGGCCCTCGAGATTGTCACTGCCCAGCCGCGCCATCGCCGTAGCGCGAATCCCGGTGAACACGCCCATCGCCGCATGCGGTGCCGGATCGCCAGCCGAGGTGGTGCTGGTGACATGCTGGGTCTGCTGGGCGATGCAATCCATGTCCGCCACCGAAGTGCCGCTGTCGATGGCGGTGATGTAGCGACCGTCGAGCTGATTGATGCAGCGACCAAACGCTTCGAACAATGCTGCGCGGTTTTCCACATGCGCCGGGCGCACAATCACCGCTACGCCGCCGCCCTGGGCAAGACCGGCCAGCGCCGCCTTGTAGCTCATGCCTTGCGCCAGGCGAATGGCATCCTCGACTGCGGACTCGTCGTTGGGATAGGCAAGATAACGACAACCGCCCAGGGCGGGCCCGAGGCGACTGTTATGAATGGCAATGACCGCCTTCAACCCGGTGACCGGGTCAACGCTGAGGTGCAGCGATTCCAGGCGAGTGCTTTGCATGAGAGCGAACATCGGCAGGCTCCCGAATCACTTCTGGTAGACGCCAGTATAGGCTTGCGCCCAAAAATTGCTGAAGCGCACCGGAATAAGCACCCGCCTCGACGGTGACTTTGCGGCATAACCTGGTCGGTACTGGACGAATGGCACGGACGGGGCTAAAACGAGGCATTCCCCGGAGATTCCGATGAGCCCGCGCCAACGTTTTTTCGAGAGTCTGCACCGTTCACCGCCCGCGCTGTTCGAAGCTGCGCTGTGGATGGCCGCCGAGCACGAAAAAGGCCTCGATGTCGAAGCATTGCAGCAAGACTTCAAGGAGTTGCAACAGCGCGTCAGCTACGGTTTGCCGATGTTGCCGGTCAGCGAGCTGGCACAGCCGTTGTTGCGGCGGATGAATGATCTGGGGTTTGCCCAGGACGACTTTCTGCCGCTGCGCCCGCAGGCGGCCTTGCTGCATAAAGTGTTGCAGACCCGACGTGGCCAGCCGTTGGCCCTGGCACTGATTGCACTGGAGTTGGCGCGCGGTCTGGAGATCCCCTTGGTCGGGGTGAACTTCCCCGGGCATTTTCTGCTGCGGGTACCCGGTGCCGACCATTTGCTCGACCCCTGCGGCGGGCGGCGTCTGTACCCCAACGATTGCCGCGATTTGCTGCAGCGCCAGTACGGCGCGCACCTCAAGCTCAACGCCGACCATCTCGCCACCGCTACCCCGTTGCAGATGCTCCAGCGCCTGTCACGCAACCTGCGACAGTTGCATCTGGCGCATGAGGACTACATCGCCGCGTTGATCGATGCCGAACGCGTGCTGGAACTGGGCAGTGCCAGCGCAGCCGATTACCTGGCCCGCGCCAGCCTGTACCAACGCCTCGACTGCCCGAACGCCGAGCGCTTCGATCTGGAACATGCGCTGCTGCTCAGTGACGACCCGATCCAGCGCCTGCGCCTGACGGAACGCCTCGGCCACCTGCCCCCGAACTCCGTCGTCCACTAAACGCCTTTTTGTAGGCGTGAGCCTGCTCGCGAAGCAGGCGTCGCCGATTTTCCTGTCAGACCGCGTTATCGTTCTTCGCCAGCAGGCTGGCTCCCACATTGGGCGGGGTGGACTCGGAGGGCGAGCGCACCTGGATGATCAACAGCGCTGCGATGACCGCCGGAATCGCGCAGAAGAAGAAAATCTGCGCCACCGGAATGTGCATCGCCAGCAGCATGCTGCCGAACAGCGGCCCGAGGATCGAACCAAACCGCCCTACTCCCAACGCCCAGCCAGTGCCTGTGGCCCGCACATGGGCCGGGTAGAAGTTACTGGCGAAGGCGTTCAGCGTCAGTTGTCCACCGATGATGCAGAAGCCGGCCGCAAACACGCAGGCCACCAGATAACGCGGGTTGTCGTGGTTCAAACCCAACAGAATGGTGCACACAGCCGCCCCGGCCAATACCGCGCAAAGCAGGCGCACCTTGCGTTTCAAGCGGTCGGCAAACCACGCCATGCACACGGCGCCCAAGGTGCCGGCGAACAGGAACATCGATGTCACCAGATTGGCTTCATTGAGTTTCAGACCGCTTTCGAGCAATAGCGTCGGCAGCCAGCTGATCATGAAATACAGCAGAATCAGGCTGACAAAAAACGTCGCCCAGATCAGCAGGGTCGGCCGTGCGTAGCCGTTTCGGAACAACTCGACCACCGTCAGTTTGCTGCCCTGTTCGCGCTCGTTCTGTTCGGCCGAGGCGACCGGTGGTTGCCAGTCTGGCAGCATCCGCGCGGTGACTTTGCGCAGGCGCGCATAGGGCGGTGCATCGCGTAGCAAACGCGGCAGGGATTCCGGCAGCATCCACCACAAAAACGGAAACAGCAGCAGCGGCGTGACGCCGCCGGCGAGGAACACTGCTTGCCAGCCAAAGCGATCAATGAAACCCGCCGCGACAAACCCGCCCGCCGCACCACCAAAGGAAAACCCACAGGCCGCCAATGTCACCATCAACGTGCGCAGACGCGGCGGTGAGTATTCCGACATCAAGGCCATGGCACTGGGCATCGCCCCGCCCATGCCGATGCCGCAGATGAAGCGCGCGATCATCAAGGTATTCAGCGAATCGGCGAACACCATCAGCACCGTAAGGCTGGCGTAAATCAACACGCACGCGAGCAGGATTCGCCGCACACCGAAGCGGTCGGCCAGTGGTGTCACGGCGAGCGAACCGAGCGTGAGGCCCAGCAGGTTGGCGCTGAAAACAGGCCCGAACGCGGCTTTTTCCAGTCCCCAGTCCTGGGCCAGGGCCGGCACCACGTAACCCAGCACCTGGGCGTCGTAACCGTCGGTGACCAGCAACAAGGCGAGCAGGATCAAGAGCAACCACTGATAGCGGGACACAGGACGGGCGTCGAGTGCCGCCCGGAAGCTGGCAATCTGGTTGTGCATCGCAAGGTACCTGTTTTGTTTTTATGATTTTTTGTGCGGTGCTGATCCCTTGTAGGAGTGAGCCTGCTCGCGATAGCGGTGTGTCCGTCAACATCCCCGTATCTGACACTCCGCTATCGCGAGCAGGCTCACTCCTACATTGGGCAGTGTGGAACTTTATGGGGTATCCGGCTGGTTGGCCGGATGCGCCTTGATGAACGCCGGATGCTCAGCCGCCAGTGCCGCCACCCGACGAATCCGTGGATAAGCCTCCAGCGATACATTGAAACGCTCGGCCGCGTACAACTGCGGGATCAGATAGACATCCGCCACACACGGCCACTCACCGAAACAGAAACCGCTGTCACCGATCAACTGCTCGACGGTCGCCAGCCCTTGGCCGATCCAGTGCGCAATCCACTCCACCACCTGCGGCTCCTCGTGCCCCAACTGACGCAGGCGATTGAGCACGCTGACGTTGTGCAGCGGATGCACGTCGCAACCAATTACCGCCGCCACACCGCGCACATGGGCGCGGGCGGCGAGGTCTTCCGGCAAAAGGGGCTTCTGTGGATAACGTTCCTCCAGATACTCGATGATCGCTGGCGACTGAATCAGCAACTCACCGTCATCGGTGCGCAAGGCCGGCACCCGGCCCTGTGGATTGATCGCCAGATACGCCGCCTGCCGATGCTCGCCCCCGGATGGCGCGATCAGGTTGACTGGCAGCGCGGTGTAGTCGAGCCCCTTCAGCGCCAGGGCAATGCGCACCCGGTATGACGAGGTCGAACGGTAGTAGGTGTAGAGATCCATGGTCCGCTCCTGTCAGCGCGCCGCCAGCACTTTGCCGCGGCACTCGCCGAAACCGATGGAGGCAAAACCGTCACGGGCACAACGTGCGCGCAGGATGATTTCATCACCGTCCTCGAGGAATTTACGCACCTCGCCAGAGGCCAGTTCGATCGGCTTTTTGCCGCCCTCGGTGATTTCCAGCAGACTGCCGAACTGACCGCTTTGCGGGCCAGACAAGGTGCCCGAACCGAACAGGTCACCGGCCTGCAACTGGCAACCGTTGACGCTGTGGTGCGCGACCATTTGCGCGACGGTCCAGTACATGTAGCGAGTGTTGCTCAGAGTCAGACGATGGGCCGGCAGATTCTGCTCGCGCATGGCTTCGGTGAGCAGCAGCACTTCGAGTTCGATGTCGAAAGCACCAGCCTCCTGATCGCGTTTGTCGAACAGGTATGGCAGCGGCTGCGGATCACCTTCAGGACGCGCCGGTTGCGCGGTACGGAACGGCTCCAGCGCTTCAGCCGTCACCACCCAGGGCGAAACACTGGTGATAAAACTCTTGGACAGGAATGGTCCCAGTGGCTGGTATTCCCAGGCCTGAATATCGCGGGCCGACCAGTCGTTGAGCAGGCAGAAACCGGCGATGTGCTCGGCGGCGTCACCGATGGCAATTGAATCGCCCATTTCGTTGCCCTGACCGATCCAGATGCCCAGCTCCAGCTCGTAGTCCAGGCGTGCGCAAGGGCCGAAGGTCGGCTCGCTCGCACCGGCCGGCAACGTCTGGCCTTTCGGACGGCGCACGTCGGTACCGGAGGCGCGCACCGTGGAGGCCCGACCGTGATAACCGATCGGCACGTGCTTGTAGTTCGGCAGCAGTGGATTGTCCGGACGGAACAGTTTGCCGACGTTCTGTGCATGCTCGATGCCCACATAGAAGTCGGTGTAGTCGCTGATGCGCGCCGGCAGGTGCATCTGGCAATCGGCCGCCAGTGGCAGCAGTTTTGCGCCTTGGGCTTCAATGGCGCCGCGATGGCTGCTGCCCTCGCTGAACAATTCCAGCAAGTGGCTGCGCAACGCTGCGCGGGCCTCGCGACCGAGGTCGAAGAAGGCGTTCAACAGGCCACCGTGCATGGCTTCGACTGCGCTGCGGGCCGCGCCGTCGAACAACCCGGCTTCGAGCGCCACCTGCAGATCGAAAATGTGCTCGCCAATCGCCACGCCTGCGCGCGGCGCCGAACCGTTGAGGCTGAACACCCCCAGCGGCAGGTTCTGCAGAGGGAAATCCGCGTGGCCGTTGGCCGAAGCGACCCAGCTGCGGGTGATGGAAGTCTGCGTCATGGGTTATCTCCGGGTCGGGTCGAACGTGGCGGGCAGCGTGGCCCAGCAGGCGTCGTAATTGGATTGCAGTTGCGGGCAGTCGAGGGCGAAACGGCTTGGGCGCAGCACCTGACTGGTCTCGAACATGAAGGCCATGGTGTTATCGATTTTCGCCGGTTTGAGCTCGGCGTTGATCGCTTTGGTGCAGGTTTCGCCGTCCGGGCCGTGGGCGCTCATGCAGCTGTGCAGGGACGCACCGCCGGGCACGAAACCTTCAGCCTTGGCGTCGTACTCGCCCTGGATAAGGCCCATGAATTCGTTCATCAGATTGCGGTGGAACCACGGCGGACGGAAGGTGTTCTCAGCGACCATCCAGCGTGGCGGGAAGATCACGAAGTCGAGGTTGGCCAAGCCATGCACGCTGGTCGGCGAAGTCAGCACGGTGAAGATCGACGGATCCGGATGATCGAAACTCACGGTGCCGATGGTGTTGAAACGACGCAGGTCGTATTTGTACGGCACGTTGTTGCCGTGCCAGGCGACCACGTTCAGCGGCAAGTGATTCAGTTCGGTAACCCACAACTGGCCGAGAAACTTCTGCACCAGCGTCGTTGGCTGCTGGAGGTTTTCGTAGGCCGCGACCGGGGTCAGGAAGTCGCGCGGATTGGCCAGGCCATTGCTGCCGATCGGCCCCAGATCCGGCAGGCGCAGCGGCGCGCCATGGTTCTCGGCAATGTAACCGCGGGCCTGCGCATCGAGCAGTTCGACGCGGAACTTCAAGCCGCGCGGCAACACGGCGATTTCCAGTGGTGCCAGTTCCAGCACACCCAATTCGGTGGCAATACGCAGACGCCCGAGTTGCGGCACCAGCAGCAGCTCGCCGTCGGCGTTGAAGAACACCCGTTCCATCGAACGGTTGGCGACGTAGTTGTAGATGCTGATGCCGGATGGCTTCTCGGCGCTGGCGTTGGCGGCCATGCTCAGCAGTCCGTCGATGAAGTCGGTCGGCTCGGCCGGGATCTCCAGCGGATTCCAGCGCAGACGATTGGGGGTCACTTCACCCAACGGGCCGCCGGCCAGTTGCCGCTCCAGTTTGACGAAGGCCGGGTGATTGGCCGACGGCTGAATCCGATACATCCAGGTACGCCGTGCTTCACTGCGAGTCATGGTGAACGCGGTACCGGAAAACAATTCGGTGTAGAGACCGTACGGCGCTTTTTGCGGCGAGTTCTGGCCAACGGGCAAGGCACCGGGCAACGCTTCACTGCTGAATTCGTTGCCGAAACCGGACTGGTACGCCAGCTCCGACGCGGTTGAATCGAGGTTCATGGAGCCTCCTGAACAGGGAGTCGGCAGTGGCCCATCGCTCTGGCTCAGAGGTTTGCGCACGCCGGGGTTGTTATTATCGTAATTCGATTACGCATAACGTAATTTGCTCGCTATCCAGCGTCAAGCTATAAAGACGCCCATTCGTTTTCGGATCCCGGCCGCACCATGGAAAAAACCAGCGACAGCAACGGCAAACAGAAAGTCCGCTCCGCCGAGGTCGGCACCGACATCCTCAAGGCCTTGGCCGAGTTGTCGCCCTCCACGTCTCTGTCGCGTCTGGCCGAACACGTGCAGATGCCGGCGAGCAAGGTGCACCGTTATCTTCAGGCACTGATTGCCAGCGGTTTTGCCGAACAGAACGCCGCCACCAACCATTACGGTCTTGGCCGTGAAGCGCTGCGTGTAGGCCTGGCCGCCCTCAACAGTATGGACGTGCTCAAAGTCGCCGCCCTGCCCCTGGCCGAGTTGCGCGACGAGTTGAACGAAACCTGCTTTTTGGCGGTGTGGGGTAATCAGGGCGCGACCGTGGTGCACATCGAACCCGCAGTGCGCGCGGTGACGGTGGTCACGCAACTGGGTTCGGTATTACCGTTGCTCAGCTCGTCCACTGGACTGGTGTTCAGCGCCTATCTGCCGCACCGGGAAACCGATGAACTGCGCGAGCAGGAAATCGCCGTTGCCGGCCATCCACTGGCTGATGAAAACACCTACAGCGGTTTGTGCGAACAGATCCGCGAGCGCGGTCTGCATCATGTTCACGGCTTGTTGCTGCCAGGTGTGGATGCGCTGTCGGCCCCAGTGTTCAACGCGGTCGGACAGATCGCCGCCGTGCTGACCATCGTCGGGCCGACTTCGCTGTTCCATGCTGACGAGAACGGCCCGGCGGCGCAGCGGTTACTGGCGGCGTCGCGGGCCGTGAGCTGGCGAATGGGTTACGCAGCGGCGACCTGAATGAATCAGGAGACGGTGGTTTTACTACTGTCGACAGCCTCGGTATCCAGCACTTGTTCAATCAGTTCGCGCAAACGTTCGTGACCGAGCTTTTGGCCGAGAGCCGTTGCCAGTAATCCCACCACGGTGTCGGCATCTCCCGCCAATTCGATCAACGTGCGCTGCAATCGGGTGACACTCTCGGCGCCGAGGCCTGCCTGGCCCAGCGTCGCCAGGCCAAGCAGTGCATCCCTGAAATGGGCAAACGCTTCGCCATTCTCACCGTAGTAATGGGCGTTCGCGCTGTCGTAAATGCTCTTGGCTACTTCCACGGCCGTCAGCGCCAGCCCTACTGGCGCAATGACCAGAGCGATAACCGATGCCGCCAGTTTCACATTGTCGTAGATCAGCCCACCAATGATCTCGGCAAGGCTGGTGGTGCGCTTGTCGATGTCTTCGATCACGCGACTGACATGAGCGTCGTAGGCGGTGCGCAAATCCCGGATCCGCGTATTGGTATAAGGCACGGGTGCGGGTACGTCCTTGACTGTCGCCTGTAGTTCATCGAAATAATCGTTGACCACTTTCTGATCGACGAGCGCGACACGATCGATGTAGTAGTTACGCAACGAACGCGCACGCAAGCGAATCGACCCGACAAAATCGGCAGCCTTGCGAAACGCGATGCGGTCCGGCGCATCCGGCGTGTAGAGAAAATCCGCTAAGCCCTGGCTGGTCATCGTCCTGAACACATAAACACCGTCGACTCTGCGGGTGTTTTTGATCTTGAACTCATAGACGCTTTCGCTTGCGACCACCGGGTCGGAAACCTTGATTGGCTGAGGCGTTTTCAACTCAGTGAGCAGGCGCTGCAAACTATTGAACTGTTCGTTGTTCAGTTGTGCATCGGCGTACTGGGAAACCAGCGCCAACGACATTTCGGCATGCAAGCGGCGCAAATGCACTTCTCGCTTGAATGCGTACAGTGGAGCTTTCGACTGGAACTTCGTCTTGAGCATCTCGATATACTTTTCCCCTGGCCGTAGCGTCTTCGACCAACTGGCAATGTCCTTGATAGTCAGGGCATCCAGTGAGGGTTGGGCAGTGCTCCAGTGAAAACGCGGGTAATCACTCGGGTCCCACTGAGGGCTGCTGGGCGGCTCGAAGGCCCGCTCTTGCACAATCAACTCAGTGAGTACCCAGTTTTCAGTTGCCGAGATCTGTACGAACACCAGGTCCGGATTGACCTCGACATAACGGCCTCGCGAACGAAGTACCTCTTCGATCCTTGTCTTGATCAGATCGCGGGCGAAGTTTTCATACGAGGGAAAACCGGTTTCACGCAACTCGACGGAGTACAAGGCCTTGAGTTCGGTCGTGAGGCGAACATGACGCTGACGCACCTCTTGCGGCACCGCTCGAAAGTTGAGTGGCGCAATACTGGCTGCGGCGCCTGCCGTCCATCCAAAATGCACTGCCACAACACCGGCCAACGGACTATCGGGCCTGCGCTTGAACTCTACCGAAGCCGCACGGATCCTGTTCAAATCAAACGCCAGACCTTTGGCATGTTGCAAATCATTGCCGATGGTTGGCAGATCTTTGGCATGCAGCATTGACGTTGCGTAAGTTGAATCGTTACTCAGCCATTCTTTGAGTTTGCTGGAAAACTCTTCAAAACGATTGAATCGCAAGAACCCGTTCCCCCCCTCGACCAGGCGCATGTAGACCAACTGTGGCCCGAGATCACGTCGCCCGCCCTGAAAAATCAAAATGTCTTTCAATGGTTGTGTCGCGCCAGCGAAATGCACGCCAGCCATCAATACGGACGGATCCCCCCCGAGCGCCTGATTGACCAGATCGAATTCGTTTTTTTCAAGACGCCGGCTGTGGAAGGCAACCAGTAGATCAAACTGGATTTCGCTGATCAGCTTATTGCTCAATGCATCGTGATAATCAGCCGACGGCGTGTCCGAGCGCGTTTCAACGAACTCTTTGCGCAGGTCCGTCTGTTGCAGCCATCGATTGAGCTTGTCCACTGTCAGTCCGGTATTTTCAGCCCCCACCAGAGTCAGCTTCGGTGCAAAACCAACGTCGTGAGCGCCGAACGCAACCAGTTCCGTCAGGCTGCGATTCTCCTCATGGCGAATGGTTTTCCCCCCGAGCTTCATCTCATAAGTGGTGTGAGCCCGAACGGTATTACCGTCCACAGAAACTCCCAGCGTACTTTTTGTCCACTCCGCCAACGTCGTTCGGGCGTAGTCCTTTAACGAAAAAGTGGGTGCGTGAGTACGCTGGAAATCCTCGTGGTACTTGCGCATCGACGTCTCGAGTTGCAGATAGTTGTTCTGCACGGATTCACCGGCTGCCTGCAGCCATGCCGGCCATTCGCCGCGACTGACCGCGGCTCGCAGCAGAGCAAAGTGCGACAGCCAGTGTTGCCGTAATGTGGAGAAACGTTGAATTTTTTCCAACGCAACCAGGCCTCCGGCCTCATCACGTTCCCGCGAGTTCGCCAGGCGTGCCACTTCATCAGCCTGCTGCTTGAGATGCGACTCGACGCAGAACTCGAAGACGCTTTCCTTCAGCCTCGGATAAGTAAGGCCATAACCGGCTACGGACAGGCGGCTGCACAGCGTTGCATGCAGATCATTACTGTTGACGAAAAACTCGTACCCTCGGGCGGGCGTGTAAAGGAAGCATGAGTAATGATCGTCATTGAGTGAAAGTTGCGGGGCACCCAGATTCGCCATGTCCACGATAAATACGGATGCCAATGACGTGGATGGCGCCCCAGCATCATTGATCAGGACTTTGTACAGCGAATAACCTGTCTCTGAAACCAAGGCTTTGGCAAGGTTTTCAGCTTGCCCAGACTCCAGGCGATTCCCCATGACACTCAGGGAAAGTTGCGCCATCAACGCTCTGGAAATGGCCTGCTGCAGAGCGGTCTTATTGCTGAACGCGCCGTGCACTGCGGGTGCCTGCCAGTACTTTTCAAGGCTGGTGCGATGCTCGCGGCTCAGCGCCTGCAGGGCGTTGTCGATCAGCCGCTCAACTTGAATCAGGTCCAGCCCAGACACTTTGAAACGAACGTCGGTGGTGTCAGGGCGATCATATAGACCATCAGCGTCGATGATGTAAGTCGGTGACAGAAAACGTGACAAACACTCTACGTAGACATCAAGTAACGAACCTTGGGGACGGCTATCCAGATTATGATCAACATCAGCCCTGTTGATAAATACCTTGTCCAACTGAACACCCGGATGGTACTCCCGCAGCTTTTCGACCAAGCGTTCACGGGCCATTTGCCTGAATGAAGGGATACCCTCAAGAGTGGCCAACAATTGCTGTCCAACCGAAATGGACTTGGTGATTTCCTCTGAACTCTCAACACGCTTATAAAGGGTATCGAGCATCAGACTGGTATACAGCCTCTTCATTAATAACTTCCTTATCTTCAAGTATTCGGGAAAACATTTAAGAACCCGAGAAAATCGAACTCGAATATAGAAGAAGCAAAACTGTATAAACACCAGACATTTATTGCGGAAAATTTAGCATATCAAAATAACTCAACAAAACCACGAAGAAACTCCCGTTATCAACCCGCCACCCTGCAACAACGACACTTCAGTTATTCTTCAATACAAAACCTTCTTGATCAATCATTTATGGAAACGTCTTTTTTACTGTGCAATAAGGCGCTTGATACCCGATGAAGCACCCACTACTGTTGCGCGCACCGTAACAGTGCATATCCAGAATCGGTATTTTTCCGCCGGCTCCAACCGCCTATTCTGATCGGGCTTTCACGGCATATGCCGCAAAGCACGAAGCCCTGGCTGCTGAGCAATTCGCGCCATGGCCGACCGATTTCAGATGAGTCGAATCTTCGATTTATCGCCCCGGTGTTCACTGACGTTGATTTGTAGCTCCTTGATCCAACGTCTTACCTTGGCCGCTGCGTTTGCAGCGGCCTTTTTTATGGGCGAAGGCTTTCCATGGGTCTTGATTCGCGGGAGATGACCGGACTCAGAGCGCGTACTTCTGCAAATTCGCCATCATTTCCTTCAACGCCTCGATATTGTCCTTCGGATGCGCAGCGCCTTCAAAGTCGCAGATCTGCTGCCAGTGCGCCGCCACATCTTCCGGGGAGAACCCCGCACGAGGATCGAACCCGGCGCCGAGGCTGCGTTCCCAACGCACCTTGCCCATCCAGCCGCCACCGACTTCGAACAAGCCGGACGTTTCCTGGCATTGCTCGCTGGCCAGGTACACCACCAGCGGGCTGACCAGTTCCGGTTTGAGCTGTTCGAACACTTGCGGCGGGATCAGGCCTTCGGTCATGCGCGTGCCGCCAGTGGGCGCAATGGCATTAACCAGGATGTTGTTCTTGCGACCTTCGATGGCCAGGGTACGGGTCAGCCCGTAGAGGCCAAGTTTGGCCATGCCATAGTTGGACTGGCCGAAGTTGCCATAGATGCCCGAAGTCGAAGCCGTGAAGATCACCCGACCGTAGCTTTGCTCGCGCAGATGCGGCCATGCGGCGCGAGTCACTTTGTAGGCGCCTTCGACGTGAACGCGATAGACCAGATCCCAGTCGGCGTCGTCCATTTTGTGGAAGGTCTTGTCGCGCAGGATCCCGGCGTTGTTCACCACCACGTCGACCCGGCCAAAGACATCGAGGGCGTTCTGCACCAGTTTGTCGCCGTCGGTGACCGAGTCGTGGTTGGCCTCGGCGATGCCGCCGGCTTCGCGAATCTGCGCCACTACGCGATCAGCGGCAGAGGCGTTGGCCCCTTCACCCTGAGTCGAGCCGCCGAGGTCGTTGACCAGCACTTTGGCGCCGTGCCGGGCGAACAGTAAAGCGTGCGCCCGACCCAGGCCACCGCCGGCTCCGGTGACGATCACGACTTTATCTTCGAAACGTACGGACTCATTCATCGCAGGAACTCCAGCAGGCCTGAGGGACAATAATCCCGAGTGTCAGGCACGGCGCGATAGGTCACAACGAACACGGCTGGGGCTGAATGGTGGGCGATAAGGCTGGGGGATGATAGCTGCGTGGCGGGAGGAGCCCCCCGCTCCATCAGGAGCAGGCGACTTTGCGTGGCGGCAACTCCAGGCGCTCACGAAACGCCAGATAATGCTTGAGCACCTGCACCGGCGCCTCGATCTGTGGGTAGTGACCGATGCCCGGTAACAAGACGGTGTCGGCATCGTCAATCAACTCGCGATAACGCTTGACCATGTGCGCTCCAGAGATCGGATCGACTTCGCCATCGATCACCCGCAGCGGGATTTCATCGCGCTGCATGGCCGCGACCCAGCGGTCGCGCTGCACCCGACGTTCGGGGATGTAGCCAATCAGTTTGTGCATGATGCGCGGACCGCGATGGGTTTCGATCAAGCTCCAGAAATCATCCAGCTCGCTTTCGGTAGGGCCGGTCTGCGGGCCGAAGATCTGCCGGAAACTTTTCACCAGGCCATCACGGGTGAAGGCCCGCCCAATCATCCAGCCCAACGGGCTGAGCAGCAGCTTTTGCATCAGCACCGGGCGATGGGTTTCCGGGAACAGTCCGCCGTTGAGGAACACGCAACTGCCGACTTCGATCCGGTTTTCGTAATGCCGGGCGAGCAGTTCCTGAGCGACGCTGTCGCCGTAATCGTGGGCCAGAATATGCAGCGGTTGCTCGACCTGCAGATGAGCCAACAGTGCCTGTTGCAGGTCGGCCTGCTCCAGCAGGCTGTAGCTGTGATTCAACGGTTTGGCCGAATCACCGAAACCGAGCATGTCGCAGGCAATTACCCGATAACGCTGGGCCAGTGGCTGCCACAGGTAATGCCAGTCCCAACTGGCCGTCGGGAAACCGTGGATCAGCAGCAGTGGCTCGCCCTGCCCTGCCGTCCAGTAACGGATCGACTGGCCGCGAAAGACAAACGTCCGGCTGCGCTTGCGCCAGACACACAGAGGAATCTCGGCAAGAGGCATCAGAGTTTATATCCGGGGTCTTGTTTATCGAGTTTGCGCAGCAACGCCGGCCAGGCCAGCGTGCCGCCCATGCCTTGAGCGCTTTTGGTCACGCCGGCGATCATCGCTTTGGCGCCCGCCAGAATCTGCGGTTCGATGGCGATCAGTTCTGCACCGCCAGTCTGCGCCATGACCTGAATGTCGCAGGCGCGCTGGAAGGTGAACATCATCAGAAACGTGTCGGCGATGGTGCCGCCACAGGTCAGCAGCCCGTGGTTGTGCAGCATCAGGAAATTGTTCTCGCCCAGATCGGCCTGCAAGCGGGCCTTTTCCTCGTGATTCAGCGCCACGCCTTCATAGGCGTGACAGGCCAGGCTCGACAGCACGAACAGCGACTGCTGACTGATCGGCAGCACCCCCTGTTTTTGCGCCGACACCGCGACACCGGAGGCGGTGTGGGTGTGCAGCACACACACCACATCGTGCCGCACTTCGTGCACGGCGCTGTGGATGGTGTAACCGGCGGGATTGATTTCGTAGGGACTGTCCATGAGTTTGTTGCCGGCCTGATCGACTTTGACCAGGCTCGACGCGGTGATCTCATGGAACATCAACCCGAACGGATTGATCAGAAAATCTTCGGTGCCCGGGACCTTGGCGGAAATATGGGTGAAGATGAGGTCGTCCCAGCCATGCAACGCGACCAGACGATAACAGGCGGCGAGATCGATCCGGGTCTGCCACTCCGCAGCACTGACCTGGTCTTTGACATTAAGGGACGATTGGACGGGGGCTACGCTCACTGTATGCACCTCTGCGTTCTTGTTGTCTGGCACGTGTCAGCAGTCTAGTCAGCTCCCGGGACTCACGTAGTTGCATTGCCAGCCAGCTTGATGACTGAACGAGTCAGCAATGCACACAGCTTGGATCCATGTCAAAGCAGCGACGCCAATAAAGGTGCGGCGAACAGATTGAGCAGACCGGTCAGGACCATCACCAGCCCCGCCACCGAGCCTTCCTCACCGCCCACTTCATGGGCGCGACTGACGCCGGCACCGTGCGCGCCGACACCGAACAATGCTCCCCGCGCCAGGGCACTGCGCAACGGCAACCACTTGAGCAGCACGCCGCCGAGCATCGCACCAAAGACCCCGGTGAACATCACGAACACCGCGGTCAGTTCCGGCACGCCGCCCAGATCCTGCGCCAGCGGCATGGCGAACGGCGTGGTGATCGAACGCGGCACCAGCGACATCGTCACCGAACTGTCCAGCGCCAGCGCCCTGGCCAGGCCGAACGAGGTGGCGATCGACGCAGCGCTGCCAGCGAGCATGCCAAGCAGCAACGCGGACCAATGCTGCATCAGCAAACGCCGTTGCTGCCAGATCGGTACAGCGAAGGCGACCGTGACCGGGCCAAGCACCAGCATCAACCAATGAGTGTTGCGGGCGTATTCGGCATACGCGGTGTGCAGCGGCACGGCGAGAGCCAGCAGCAGCGCCGGTACCAGAATCAGCGGCGACAGCAGATAACGTCCGGTGCGCCGATAGATCCAGCGACTGAACAGGTACGCCAGCAAGGTGAAGGCGAGCCAGAACATGGGCATCAGTTCAAGCTTCATGGGAATGCCTCATCCGCACGGCCAACTCCACCGTGAACGCGGTCACCAGCATCACCATCAGGGTGCTGGCGGCGATCACCAGCAGGATCCGCCAGCCGTCATTGCGCAGCAGCGCGCCGTAATCGAGCAGGCTCATCAACGCCGGAATGAAGAACAGCAGCATCTCGGCCATCAACAGTCCAGCGCCCAATTGCAGTGCCGCCGGTTTGACCCAGCCGAAGGCGAATGCCAGCAGCAACAGGGCCATGCCGATCACCCCACCGGGAATCGGCCAGGCCAGCCACGCGGCGAGTTGGCAGCCGAGCAGGTAGAGGCCGAGCAACACGGCCAGTTCGGCCAGCAGACGGGAGAGATGCTTGAGGGGGGCGGGTTTCATGGTTTTTGCTCCTGACAGGGGCTTATTTTACGAAGCTGACTGCCATCCCTGAAGCGAATTGTTAGACTCGAAGACATTCCAATATGGAATCAGGCAATGGAATTCAAACAGCTGCGCAGTTTTGTCGAAGTCATGCATCAGGGCGGCTTTACCCAGGCGGCAAAAACCCTGCACATCAGCCAGTCGGCGGTCAGCAAGCAAGTCGCGCAACTCGAACAGAGCCTGGGCACACCGCTGCTTGAACGACTGGGTTCGCAATTGCGCCTGACCGCCGCCGGCAGCGTGGTACTGCAACGGGCCGAAGGCATGTTGCGTTTGCGCAATGAGTTGCTCAGGGAGCTGGATGACCTGAGTCATCTGGCACGCGGGGAGTTGCGTCTCGGCTTGCCGTTGCTGGACAGCGACGCGCTGTTCGCCGGGTTGTTTGCCGAGTATCGGCGGCGCTATCCGAACATCAGCATTCAGTTGCTTGAAGGCGGCAGTCGCAACGTTGAGCAGGCGGTGCTGAGTGGCGAACTGGAATTGGGCGGCAGCCTGTTGCCGAAAGACCCGCAGTTCGACTTTCAGCCGTTCTGCGATGAGAAACTCGATGCCTTGCTGCCGGTGGATCATCCGCTGGCGGCACGTGGCGAAATCGGCCTGGAAGAATTGGCCGAGACGCCGTTCCTGCTGTATCAGCGCAGCTTCGTGCTCAACGATCGGTTGCTCCAGGCCTGCCAGCAAATGGGCTTTACGCCAAAAGAAGGTGGGCGCAGCGGGCAGGCGGATTTTCTTGTGGCACTGGTGGCCGCCGGGCAAGGCGTGGTGCTGCTGCCCAGCGTGGTCGCCCGCGCACTGGAACGCCCGGGCGTGGTGCGCCTGACCTTGCGCGCGCCGGATTACTTGCGTTGGGACATCGCGTTCATCTGGCGTCAGGGCGCCTATCTGTCGAAAGCCGCTCAGGCGTGGCTGGCATTGTTGCGCGAACGCGCGATCAGCCCTTGAGGGTGGCGATCAGTTGCGCCAGCCATGGCTCGGCGTCGGTTTCCGGCGTCACGCTTTCGCTGGCGTCCAGTCGCAGCATCTCCTGCACCTCACGCACGCCCAGCTCAGCGAACAATTCGCGCAGCATCTCGCCGCCGCCACAGAAGGTATCGCCGTAACTGGCATCACCCAAACCGATCACCGCACCCGGCAGGCCGCGCCAGGCCATTGGCAACTGATCGCGAATGGCCGAGTACAACGGCTGCAGGTTGTCCGGCAGTTCGCCCATGCCGGTGGTCGACGTCACCGCGAGAAACGCTTCAGGGCCGAACGCCTGAATGTCCGCCAGGCTGGCGCGTGGGTTGTAGAGGGTTTCAAAACCGGCGTCTTTCAGCAGGTTCTGCGCGTGACGGGCGACTTCTTCGGCCGTGCCGTAAACCGAGCCGGAGAGGATGGCGACTTTCATCAATCTGATCCTGAAGCTGAAAAAAATGAGACGGGATAGTAGCAGCCCGACGCAAAAGCCGCGATCCGCGCTCAATTAGCGGTGATGGCCAGTAGACAGCGCCGTTGGAACTTCTAGAATGCCAGCCACCATCAACACTGAAAGGATTCACTGATGATCAACGCCAGTCTGCTGCAAATGGTGATCAACGCGTCGAACGACGGGATCGTGGTCGCAGAAAAGGAAGGGGAACAGGACAACATCCTGATTTACGTAAACCCGGCCTTTGAGCGCCTGACCGGTTACACCAGCGAAGAGATTCTCTATCAGGACTGCCGCTTTCTGCAGTCCGGAGACCGCGATCAGGCCAACCTGACGCTGATTCGCGACACCCTGCACAACGGTGGGTCTTGCCGGGAAATCCTGCGCAACTATCGCAAGGACGGCACGCCGTTCTGGAATGAACTGTCGCTTTCGACGGTGAAAAATGCCGACGACGGCCAGACTTATTTCGTCGGTGTGCAGAAAGACGTCACGGTCCAGGTCAAGGCCCAGCAACGCGTCGCGCAACTGGAAGCCCAGGTCGCCGCATTGCAAGCCGAACTCGCCGCTCTGAAAGCGACGAACGGCGCAAACAAAACTGCGAACTAAGTGTCAGTAACTACAATCACCAATGACTTTGTAACTATTTCTTTCGAGCCTGGCCATGCAACGTGACGCCCTCCTGACCCAGGATGAGCTGGATTTCATCCAGACCATGCAGCACAACCCGCAGCTCAATGTGCGGGATGCGACGTCGAGCCTGCTGGTCAATGGTGGTTCGCAGATCCGTGACCTGCTCACGCGCCTGGCCGCTCACGAACAGGTGACCATCCAGGCCAACTTCGAAAATCAGCAAATGACCTTCCCGCTGCATCTGGTGGAAGACGAATTCCACGCCTTGCACCTGCGCCTGGGCGTGCCGAGCATTTTTGAAGACGGGCCGATGATTCGCCCCTGGCGACTGACCCTTGAAGAGCCCGTGGCGCTGGAAAACGCCAAGGGCCAACCGGGCATGATGTGGGTGCATGAGGTTTCGCACAAAGGCGTGCTGCTGGAGATGCGCAACAAGACCAAGGCACCCAAGCATTTCGCCTTGTGGTTCAGCCCATCAGGTTATGAGCGGATTTCGCTGCGCGGCAATTTCGAGCGGGAGACCGAGCACGGTTTCTATGCCTACGAACTGAGCCAGACCGATGCCGATGAAACCGAGCGCCTGCGCCAGTTCATCCTGCAACAACACCGTTTGACCCACCCAGCCCTGCACACCTGAGTTTCAGGTATCGAGCTTGCCCGCGAGAAACTGCGTCATACGCTGCAGCATCGTCGCCCCTTCGTTGCCCAGGCAACCGATCGACGAGCCGGCCAGAGCGTCTTGCGCCAGATCTGCCGCATCCCCGGCCAACAGCAACTGACAATCGAGACTCAGCGCTAGCCGATTCAGGCGTCGCGGCAGCTCCGCCGTCGGTGCATGGTTGGAAAACAGCACCAGCGCCTGGGGTTTGATCTTTTCGCAGACCAGGGTCAATTCGTCGAATGGCTGCCCCGTCGTCAGCACACGCACACCGGTTTCTCCGCCACTGAGAAACAGCGCAGCCACCAACAACTCGAGTTCACGGCACTCCCCGGACAGCGCACTGACAATGATCCTGCGCGGCTGCGACTTGCGTAACACCATGATCCGCCCCAGCACCCGGGTACGCAGGAAGCCATCGAGAAACAGCCATTCGCTGGTTTGCCCGAACGCTTCACGATGCTGGAGCAGGCGTCGCCACAGCGGCATCAGGATGTCCTGGAACACCACCGGCAACGGGTACGAAGCAAAGATCTGCGAGTAGACACGATCCAGTTCCAGATCATCGAAAGCACTGACCACTCGCTGCAGCTGGTCCTGCCACTGTTGATAGTCCGCCGTCACCTGGTCATCGGAAATGATGTGCGATAGCGCTTTCAGTGGCTCGGTCTTGGCCAGAATCTTACTGACTTTGCTGACCGCCACCCCACGGTCAATCCACTCGACAACGCTGCGCACACGCTCAATATCGGTCATGGAATACAGTCGATGCCCGCTTTCGGTGCGTACCGGCTCAATCAAACCGTAGCGGCGCTCCCATGCTCGCAGCGTGACCGGATTCACTCCGGTCAGCCGTGACACTTCACGAATGGGGAACAGCTCTTCACGCTCGAGCGCGACAGTTGCCTGCGAGGAAGGATTAACGTCCGTGATAACAGCCATTGTGCAGGTGAGTCCACTCGGTGAGTTTGGATCCCATTCTACATCCTATGCCCTTTATCGGATCAACCCATGAACTGAGACGAAAGTCTCTGATACTGTCATCAAAATCGGGAATAATCCTTGCTTGTTGAAAAGCGCAGGCACCTACCCCCCGCCTGCGCATTGCGAAACTCCTACCCGGAGCGACGCACTCGGAAATACGGAGATACACAATGTCTACTTCCCCCGTCACGCTGATGGTTGCGCGTCGCGTCGCCGACGGCCGCTATCAGGACCTGATTGCCTGGCTGCGCGAAGGCGAACAACTGGCCACTGACTTTCCCGGTTACCTGGGTTCCGGCGTGCTCGCTCCGCCGCCCGGTGACAACGAATTCCAGATCATTTTCCGCTTCGTCAACGAGCAGACCCTGCACGCTTGGGAGCACTCGGCCTCACGTACCGCCTGGCTGTCGCGGGGCAGCGATCTGTTCGCACATCCCAAAGAGCATCGGGTCAGTGGCATCGAAGGCTGGTTCGGCGCGGCAGGCCAGCGACCACCGCGCTGGAAACAAGCCGTGGCGATCTGGCTGGCGTTCTTCCCGGTGTCGCTGCTGTTCAACTTTGTCCTCGGGCCCTTGCTCGCCGAGATGAGCCTGTTGCCAAGGATATTGGTCAGCACGGCGTGTCTGACGCCGCTGATGGTCTACTTCTTTATTCCACTGTCGACACGGTTGCTGGCCAATTGGCTGAACAGCACGCCGGCACGACCATTACCTGCGACGTCTTCTGCACAGAATCGATGATCTCTGTGTGGGAGCGAGCCTGCTCGCGAATACGGACTGACATTCAACATTGATGTCGACTGAGACACCGCTTTCGCGAGCAGGCTCGCTCCCACAGGTATTGGTAACGCCGACGATAGGTGCATGGCTCATGTCGCTGTTATAGTTTTTACTCCAACCGCGACGCGAGCCGTACATGACCAATTCCTCCGCCCCGATCCTCATCACCGGTGCCGGCCAGCGTGTCGGTTTGCACTGTGCGCGGCGTCTGCTCGAAGACGGCCATCACGTGATCTTCACTTACCGCAGCGAACGTCCGGGCGTGCAAGCCCTGCGTGATCTGGGCGCTGTCGGCGTGCTCGCGGACTTTTCCAGCGAAGCCGCCATTCTTGCCTTCATCGAAGAACTGAAAACCCATACCGACAGCCTGCGCGCCATTGTCCACAACGCCTCCGAATGGCTGGCGGAAACTCCGGACAACGAAGCCGACGCCTTTGTGCGCATGGTCAACGTGCACATGCTCGCGCCGTACCTGATCAATCTGCACTGCGCCGACCTGCTCAAGCGCTCGACGCTTGCGGACATCGTCCACATCAGCGACGACGTCACCCGCAAGGGCAGTAGCAAACACATCGGGTATTGCGCCAGCAAGGCCGGGCTCGACAGCCTGACCCTGTCGTTCGCCGCGCGTTATGCACCGGCGATCAAGGTCAACGGCATTGCGCCGGCCCTGCTATTGTTCAATCCCGACGACGACGCGGCGTACCGTGCCAGGGCCCTGGCCAAATCCGCGCTGGGCATCGAGCCCGGCAGCGAAGTGATCTACCAGAGCCTGCGCTATCTGCTCGACAACCCCTATGTCACCGGCACGACCCTGACCGTCAACGGCGGACGGCACGTCAAATAAGCTGCTGCGCGAGGATCTTCCATGAGCCGTTCCCTGCCCGAGAATTACCGCGAGATCCTCATCGGCCTCGGTGAAGACCCCGACCGCGAAGGTCTGCTCGATACGCCGGTGCGCGCGGCCAAAGCCATGCAATACCTGTGTCATGGCTACGAACAGAGCGTGGATGAGATCGTCAACGGCGCGCTGTTCGCCTCCGACAGCGACGAGATGATCATCGTCGCCGACATCGAGTTGTACTCGTTGTGCGAACATCACCTGCTGCCCTTCATCGGCAAGGCCCATGTGGCTTATATTCCAACGGGCAAGGTGCTGGGGTTGTCGAAGATCGCGCGGCTGGTCGACATGTTCGCCCGGCGCCTGCAGATTCAGGAAAACCTCACCCGGCAGATCGCCGATGCGGTGCAGCAAGTCACCGATGCCGCCGGCGTCGCGGTGGTCATCGAGGCCCGGCACATGTGCATGATGATGCGCGGTGTCGAGAAACAGAATTCGACCATGAACACCTCGGTCATGCTCGGCGCTTTCCGCGACTCGAGCAACACCCGCCAGGAGTTCCTGCAATTGATTGGACGGAGCAAGTAAATGTCACAACTTCAACCGGGAATGGCGCGCATCCGGGTCAAGGATCTGCGCTTGCGCACCTTTATCGGGATCAACGAGGACGAAATCCTCAACAAGCAGGACGTGCTGATCAACCTGACCATCCTGTACGCCGCGCAGGAAGCGGTGCGCGACAACGACATCGATCACGCGCTGAACTATCGCACCATCACCAAGGCGATCATCGCCCACGTCGAGGGCAATCGCTTTGCGCTGCTCGAACGTCTGACCCAGGAACTGCTGGATCTGGTGATGAGCAATACCGCCGTGCTGTACGCCGAAGTCGAAGTCGACAAGCCGCATGCACTGCGGTTTGCCGAGTCGGTGTCGATCACCCTGGCGGCAAGCCGCTGAGCTTCAAGCCTGGAGCTGCAAGCGGTAAGCTACAGGCACCCCACCCTCGAAATCTTGCAGCTCGCAGCTCGCCGCTCGAAGCTGTCTCGCAGAGACTTTTATGACTGAGCAACAACGCCTCGAACTCGAAGCCGCCGCCTTCCGCCGGCTGGTCGCCCATCTGGACAGCCGCAAGGACGTGCAGAACATCGACCTGATGAACCTTGCCGGGTTCTGCCGCAACTGCCTGTCCAAGTGGTACAAGGCCGCCGCTGATGACCGTCAGATCGAGGTCAGCCTCGACGACGCCCGTGAAGTGGTTTACGGCATGCCGTACGCCGAGTGGAAAGCCCAATACCAGCAAGAAGCCAGCACCGAACAACAGGCGGCGTTCGCCAAAGGAAAACCCAATGAGTGATTTGAACACCCTGCGCGCCAGCCTCAAGAGTGGTGAACACCTTTTCGCCGACACACTGGCCTTCATCGCTGCCGGTTACGACTACCAGCCTCAGGCCTTCAACAACGGCAGCGTGGAAAACGCCGCCGGGCAGAACGAAGGCTCGTGCAAGACTTTGGGTCTGGCGCTGCTGGAAGGCCTGAGCAATGAAGAAGCGCTTCTGGCATTCGGCGAGCATTACCGTTCGGTGGTGGCGACGCCTGAGGGCAGCGATCACGGCAATATCCGTGCGTTGATCAAACACGGTCTGACCGGCGTGAAATTCACCGCCCAGCCCCTGACCCGCCGCTAACGCCAGTTGCAAACCCAATCCCTGTGGGAGCGAGCCTGCTCGCGAATACGGACTGACATTCAACATTGATGTCGACTGAAACACCGCTTTCGCGAGCAGGCTCGCTCCCACATTGGATGTGTGGTGGCTGTGAATAACGGGCACAAAAAAACCGGCCACTGGCCGGTTTTTTTATGCCTGCGATCTTAGAACGAAGCGTTCTGCAGACCGTCCAGGTAACGCTCGGTGTCCAGTGCCGCCATGCAGCCGGCGCCGGCCGAGGTGATCGCCTGGCGGTAAACGTGGTCAGCCACGTCACCGGCGGCGAAGATGCCTTCGACGCTGGTGGCTGTGGCGTTGCCGTCACGGCCGCCCTGCACCACCAGGTAACCGTCTTTCAGGGTCAACTGGCCTTCGAACAGCGAGGTGTTCGGAGTGTGGCCGATGGCGATGAACACGCCGTCGACCTTGATTTCGTCGAAGCTGCCGTCGTTGTTCTTCAGGCGTGCACCGGTCACACCCATGTTGTCGCCCAAAACTTCGTCAAGGTTGGCGTTCAACTTGAGGATGATCTTGCCTTCGGCCACACGGGCGTTGAGCTTATCGATCAGGATCTTCTCGGCGCGGAAGGTTTCGCGGCGGTGGATCAGGGTCACGGTGCTGGCGATGTTGGCCAGGTACAGCGCTTCCTCAACAGCGGTGTTGCCGCCGCCCACCACAGCCACTGGCTTGTTGCGATAGAAGAAACCGTCGCAGGTCGCGCAAGCGGAAACGCCTTTGCCCATGAACGCTTCTTCCGACGGCAGACCCAGGTAGCGAGCGCTGGCACCGGTGGCGATGATCAGCGCGTCGCAGGTGTAGGTCGCGCTGTCGCCGGTCAGGGTGTATGGCTTGGCAGCGAAATCCACAGCGTTGATGTGATCGAAAACGATCTCGGTTTCAAAACGCTCGGCGTGCTCGCGCATCCGCTCCATCAGTGCCGGGCCGGTCAGGCCGTGCACGTCGCCTGGCCAGTTGTCGACTTCGGTGGTGGTGGTCAGTTGACCGCCAGCCTGCATGCCGGTGATCAGCAGTGGCTTGAGGTTGGCACGGGCGGCGTAGACCGCAGCGCTGTAACCGGCAGGGCCGGAACCGAGAATAATCACTCGCGAATGACGGACTTCAGACATGACCTGCTCCTGTTGACCGGGCCGAAAGACTGGCGCGGAACGCCGGACTGCCGGCGGGAATAAAAAAGGACTGTGGATAACCTTGGGGAAAGCATGAGCTCGACAGTCCTGTAAAAAGTTGGGTGCAGCGTATCGAGGGGGGCAAGATTAAGGAAATACGGTTTAACAATCCAGCTCATAGGTGGTCTCTATGCGCAGACACTGACGAGATGGACGTCTTTGTTACAGTGAATGTCGATCGCTCTGCCGCGCTTTCGCACGTGGTGCAAAGTCGGTAAGGTCGGCGCGTTTTCCCTTGCTCGGAGCACCTTATGCCCGCCCCTGTCCTGTCCGGCCCGCAATACCTGCGCGAAGGCCTCAAACTGGTCCTCAGCCCCGGCCTGCGCCTGTTCGTGTTGCTGCCTCTGGCGATCAACCTGGTGCTGTTCGTCGGATTGATCTATCTGGCCGGCCATCAGTTCAGCCTGTGGGTCGACAGCCTGATGCCGTCGCTGCCCGACTGGCTGAGCTTCCTCAGCTACATCCTCTGGCCCCTGTTCGTGGTGCTGGTGGCGCTGATGGTGTTTTTCACCTTCACCATGCTGGCCAACGTGATCGCCGCGCCGTTCAACGGCTTTCTCGCGGAAAAGGTCGAAGTGGTGGTGCGCGGCACCGACGATTTCCCGGCGTTCAGCTGGGGCGAGCTGATCGCGATGATCCCGCGCACCCTCGCCCGGGAGATGCGCAAGCTCGGCTACTTCCTGCCCCGGGCCACCGGCCTGTTCATCCTCTCGTTCATCCCGGTGGTGAACATCGTCGCCGCGCCGCTGTGGCTGCTGTTCGGCGTGTGGATGATGGCGATCCAGTACATCGACTACCCCGCGGATAACCACAAACTGGGCTGGAACGAGATGCTCGCCTGGCTGCGCCAGAAACGCTGGCAGAGCATGAGCTTTGGCGGCATCGTCTATCTGGTGCTGCTGATCCCGGTGGTCAACATCCTGATGATGCCAGCCGCTGTAGCGGGGGCGACGCTGTTCTGGGTGCGTGAACGCGGTGCGGAGAACCTTGTCACCCAGCGCTGAACCGGTCACGGACAGCCCGGTCACAAATCCATCATCCGAACGTCACAGGCACGACATGGCCTCAGCCGACACTGAGGTCATGACGACAGCTCTACATATCACCCTGATCAGCGAAACCTTCCCACCGGAAATCAACGGGGTGGCCAATACCCTTGGCCGCTTATGCGATGGATTGCGCGCGCGCGGGCATCAGGTGGAACTGGTACGGCCGCGTCAGGCCGGCGATCCGCAGCGCACCGAGGATGATGCGCTGTTGCTGTGCCGGGGCTGGCCGCTCCCCGGGTATCCGGGGCTGCAATGGGGCCAGTCGTCGATGCACAAGCTGTTGCGACGCTGGAAGCGTCATCGTCCGGACGTGCTGTACATCGCCACCGAAGGCCCACTCGGCTTGTCGGCCTTGCGTGCGGCACGGCGCCTGGGGATCTCGGTGGTCAGCGGCTTTCACACCAACTTCCAGCAGTACACCAACCAGTACGGGCTGGGCCTGCTGACGCGCTTGCTCACGCACTATCTGCGCTGGTTCCACAACCGCTCGGCGATGACCCTGGTACCGAGTGTCAGTCAACGTCTGGAACTGGAGCGCCGGCATTTCGACCGCCTCGCCTTGCTCTCCCGAGGCGTGGACAGCCAGTTATTTCACCCGGCCAAGCGGCTGAACGGATTGCGTGAGCAATGGGGCCTGAGCGAGCAGGACATTGCAGTGATTCACGTAGGACGTCTGGCCCCGGAGAAGAACCTGGGCCTGCTCAAGCGCTGCTTCGAAAAACTCCGCAGCACTTATCCACAGCGCAACCTGAAGCTGATTGTGGTCGGCGACGGACCGCAACGGCTTGCGCTGGAAAAGGACCTGCCGCAAGCGATTTTCTGCGGTTCACAGCGCGGCGAAGCGTTGGCGGCGCACTATGCCTCGGGGGATATTTTTCTGTTTCCGAGCATGACCGAAACCTTCGGCAATGTGGTGCTTGAGGCATTGGCTTCAGGTCTGGGTGTAGTGGCTTACGATCAGGCCGCAGCAGCGCAGCACATTCGCCATGGCTACAACGGCGTGTTGGCGATGCCCGGTGATGAAGAGGCGTTCTGCGATGCGGCGGCGTGGCTGCTGGAAGAGGATGAAACGTTGCGTTGCGTGCGCTTGAATGCGCGCCAGCATGCCAGTCGCCAGGGCTGGGCGGCGATCATCGAGCAGTTTGAAAAGCATTTGCGCGGGGCATGTGTCGGGGAGCAGGTTGTGCCGAATGCGCAGACATTGCCCTGAATCTTGCTGACTTTGAAACAGCTATCGCGAGCAGGCTCACTCCTACAACTGGAATGCATTCCCCTGCAGGAGTGAACCTGCTCGCGATAGCGTCAGTCAGTGCAACGCTTAAACCAGCGTCATCAACGCCTCACGGCTGAACGGCAGGATGTCCTGCTCACGCCCGTCACGCACTTTCAGCGCCCAGTCCGGGTCCACCAGCAGCGCACGGCCTACTGCCACCAGATCGAACTCGTCGTTGTTCAGTCGCTCCAGCAGTTTCTCCAGACTGGCCGGTTGTGCGACCTTGTCGGTGTTGACCATGAATTGCAGAAACTCGCCGTCCAGGCCGACGCTGCCGACGGTGATGGTCGGCTTGCCGGTCAGCTTGCGCGTCCAGCCGGCCAGGTTCAGCTCGGAACCGTCGAACTCAGGCTCCCAGAAGCGCCGCGTCGAACAGTGGAAAATATCCACACCGGCCTCGGCCAGTGGCTTGAGGAATTCACCCAACGCCTCCGGGGTTTGCACCAGACGCGCGGTGTAATCCTGCTGCTTCCACTGCGAGAAACGGAAGATGATCGGGAAGCCTTCACCGACCGCCGCGCGCACCGCTTGAATCAATTCGATGGCAAAACGCGAACGGTTGGCCAGGCTGCCGCCGTACTCGTCGGTGCGCTGGTTGCTGCCTTCCCAGAAGAACTGGTCGATCAGATAACCGTGGGCGCCATGGATTTCCACGCCATCCATGCCGATGCTTTGCGCATCCTTGGCCGCCTGGGCGAATGCAGCGATGACGTCCTGGATGTCCTGCCTGGTCATGCCGTGCACCACGACCTGACCGTCCTTGAGCTTTTCCGACGGACCGTAACCCGGCACGCTGGCGTCCGGCTCGGTGCCGATGCGGCGCACGCTGCCGACATGCCACAGTTGTGGAACAATCTTGCCGCCTTCGGCATGCACCGCGTCGACGACTTTTTTCCAGCCGGCTAACGGCGCTTCGCCAAAGAACTGCGGCACGTTCGGATAGCCGTTGGAGGCGACGTGGCCGACGGTGGTGCCTTCGGTGATGATCAGGCCGACGCCGGCGGCTGCGCGACGACGGTAGTACTCGATGACTTTTGAGTTCGGTACGCCACCCGGGGAAAACGAGCGGGTCATCGGCGCCATGACCACACGGGTCGGCAGTTCGAGGGCACCGAGATGGAACGGTTTGAACAAGGCTTGAACGGACATCGGGAAGCTCCACGAAAACGTTATCGACAGGCATGAACCTATATGACGGCGATAATATGCAGGACTGCACCCGGGCGATAGCACTATTGATCAGAATGATTAAGGCTCAAAAGGCAGGCGAAAAAAATCGCAGCCCGAGGGCTGCGATTCTGGTGTTTCAGCTCAGCGCTTTTTCAATCGCATGAACGATGGTCGGATCATCCGGTGCCGTGCGCGGCGAGAACCGCGCCAACACCCGGCCGTCCTTGCCGAGCAGGAACTTCTCGAAATTCCAGGTGATGTCACCGGGAAACTCCGCGCCCTCGCCCGCCAGCAGACGATAGAGCTGATGGCGCTCGTGACCGTTGACTTCGAGCTTGCTCGACAACGGAAATGTCACACCGTAGTTGAGGCTGCAGAACGCTTGAATTTCCTGTTCGGAGCCTGGTTCCTGACCGGCAAACTGGTTGCACGGCAGGCCCAACACACTGAAACCTTTGCCTTTGAACTGCTGATAGAGGTTTTCCAGCGCCGCGTACTGTGGGGTCAAGCCGCATTTGGAGGCGACGTTGACCACCAGCACGACTTGGCCCTTGAAAGGCGCCAGCGGTAGCTCCTGACCATCCAGGGCTGTCAACTTAAGGTCGTGAAAAGCACTCATGACGTACTCCAGGATTCCCGTGTTCTACTCGAAACAGCCACTTGGCGAGACCACCAAGGACAGCCGCGGACTAAAAAGGCGCCCGCAGGCGCCTCTCCAGTACTCGAAGCTTAGCGCAGAAAATCAGTGGTGATGGCCACCTTCGCCATGGACGTGACCATGAGCGATTTCTTCCTGGCTGGCATCACGGATATCAACGACCTTCACTTTGAAGTTCAGGCGCTGACCGGCCAGTGGGTGGTTGCCGTCGACGGTAACGTCGTCGCCGTCCAGATCACGAATGGTCACGATCTGCATCTGGCCGTCCGGCGCCGAAGCGTGGAACTGCATGCCGACTTCCAGCTCGTCAACGCCTTCGAACATGCTGCGGCTCAGGGTGCTGACCAGTTCGGCAGCGTATTCGCCGTAAGCGTCTTCCGGTTCAACGGAGACTTCCAGTTCATCACCAACAGCTTTGCCTTCCAGGGCTTTTTCCAGGCCCGGGATGATGTTGCCTGCGCCTTGCAGGTAGACCAGCGGAGCGCCGCCGGCGGAGCTGTCGATGACCTCACCAGCGTCGTTGGTCAGGGTATAGTCGATGGAGACAGCCTTATTGGCGGCGATCAGCATGGGGCGAGACCTTTTGCATAAGAATATAGAAAGGCCAAGTTTAGCGAAGCAATCGCGCGAAAGCGAACACAACCCGGACAAACGGGATTCGACCATCGAAGGCTTCCATCAGGACGAGGACGGACACTGGGTGGCCGAACTTTCCTGTGGCCACACCCAGCACCTGCGCCACCAGCCGCCATGGCAATCACGCGCCTGGGTCCTTGACCCGGCGCAACGTATTGAAAAAATAGGCCAACCCTTTGCCTGCGGTTGGTGCGCACAAGGCTCGGTTAGCGATAACCTTGGCGACTGAATTTCGGTAGATGGCCAGCCATAGGGCCCTCACCATTGCCATGCACCCTTAGAGAATCCGCATGCAAACTTTTTTTATCGCACCCACCGATTTTGGCGTGGGTCTGACCTCCATCAGCCTCGGGCTGGTGCGTACCCTGGAGCGAGCCGGACTGAAAGTCGGCTTCTTCAAACCGATTGCCCAGCCACATCCGGGCGACACCGGCCCTGAACGCTCCACCGAACTGGTGGCACGCACTCACGGCCTGAAACCGCCACAGCCGCTGGGCCTGGCGCATGTCGAGCGGATGCTCGGCGACGGCCAGCTCGATGAATTGCTCGAAGAAATCATCGCTCTTTATCAGGAAGCCGCCATCGGCAAAGACGTGCTGGTGGTCGAAGGCATGGTGCCGACCCGCAGCGCCAGTTATGCCGCGCGGGTCAATCTGCACTTGGCCAAGAGCCTGGATGCCGAGGTGATTCTGGTCTCGGCGCCGGAAAACGAAGTGCTCGCCGAGCTTTCTGGCCGCGTGGAATTGCAGGCGCAATTGTTCGGTGGCCCGAAAGATCCGAAAGTCCTCGGCGTGATCCTCAACAAGGTCAAGACCGACGAGAGCATGGACGCCTTCGCCGCGCGCCTGAAAGAACATTCACCATTGTTGCGCAGCGGTGATTTCCGCCTGCTCGGCTGCATTCCGTTCCAGCCGGAACTCAACGCACCGCGCACCCGTGACGTCGCCGACCTGATGGGCGCGCAGGTGCTCAACGCCGGTGACTATGAAACCCGGCGCATGACCAAAATCATTATCTGCGCGCGGACCATGCGCAACACCGTGGAGCTGCTCAAGCCCGGCGTGCTGGTGGTGACCCCGGGCGACCGCGACGACATCATCCTCGCGGTCAGCCTTGCGGCGCTCAACGGCGTACCGCTCGCCGGTCTGTTGCTGACCAGCGACACCCTGCCCGATCCGCGCATCATGGACTTGTGCCGTGGCGCGTTGCAGGCCGGTTTGCCAGTGTTGTCGGTGAGCACCGGCTCCTACGACACCGCCAACCTGCTTAACGGCCTGAACAAGGAAATACCCATCGATGACCGCGAGCGCGCGGAGATCATTACCGATTTTGTCGCCAGCCATCTCGACGCCAAGTGGCTGCACCAGCGCTGCGGCACACCGCGAGAAATGCGCCTGTCGCCCGCCGTCTTCCGCTATCAACTGATCCAACGCGCGCAGTCGGCGAACAAGCGTATCGTCCTGCCCGAAGGCAGCGAGCCGCTTACCGTACAAGCGGCAGCGATCTGCCAGGAACGCGGGATCGCCCGTTGCGTGTTGCTGGCCAAACCCGAGGACGTCGAGGCCGTGGCCCGCGCTCAGGGCATCGAATTGCCGCCGGGGCTGGAGATTCTCGATCCGGACCTGATCCGCGAACGCTATATCGAACCGATGGTGGCCCTGCGCAAGAGCAAAAGCCTCAACGCGCCGATGGCCGAGCAGCAACTGGAAGACACCGTGGTGATCGGCACCATGATGCTCGCCCTCGACGAGGTCGACGGGCTGGTCTCCGGTGTGATCAACACCACTGCCAACACCATCCGCCCGGCCTTGCAACTGATCAAGACCGCGCCGGGCTGCACGCTGGTGTCGTCGGTGTTCTTCATGCTGTTCCCCGAAGAAGTGCTGGTCTACGGTGACTGCGTGATGAACCCACACCCAAGTGCCACGGAACTGGCCGAGATCGCCCTGCAAAGCGCCGACTCGGCAGCGGCCTTCGGCATCACCCCGCGCGTGGCGATGATCAGCTATTCCAGTGGCGAATCCGCCACTGGCGAAGAAGTCGAGAAAGTCCGCGAAGCCACCCTGCTCGCCCACGAGCAACAGCATTCGCTGCTGATCGACGGCCCGCTGCAATACGATGCCGCTGCCAACTCAGAAGTCGCCCGGCAACTGGCGCCGAACAGCCAGGTAGCCGGTCGTGCCACGGTATTCGTGTTCCCCGACCTGAACACCGGCAACACCACCCACAAAGCCGTGCAACGCAGCGCCGACTGCGTCAGCCTCGGTCCGATGCTGCAAGGCCTGCGCAAACCGGTGAACGATTTGCCGCGCGGCGCGCAGGTCGACGACATCGTCTACACCATCGCCCTGACGGCGATTCAAGCCGCCAACCGACCTATGGATGTGTAAATGCTGGACTTTCTCCCTGCACCCGTGCGCGGCGTGATCGCCTCGCTGTTGTTGGCGCTCAATACGATTCTGCTGTGCTCGTTCCTGTTCTGTGTGGCGCTGATCAAAGTGCTGCCGTTCGACCTCGCCCGACGCGCCTCACTGTGGCTGATGCGCCACACTCACGAGGCATGGATCAGCAACAACAAGGGCTGGATGAACCTGGTGCGCCGCACGCGCTGGCACATCAGCGGCCTGCAAGGCCTGGACTACCAACACTCGTACCTGATCACCAGCAATCACCAGAGCTGGGTCGACATTCTGGTGCTGCAATACGTGCTCAACCGACGGATTCAGCCGCTGAAATTCTTCCTCAAGCAGGAGCTGATCTGGGTTCCGGTGATCGGTCTGGCATGGTGGGCGCTGGGTTTTCCGTTCATGAAGCGCTACTCCAAGGCCTATCTGGAAAAGCACCCGGAGAAGAAAGGCAAAGACCTGGAAACCACCCGCAAGACCTGCGCGAAGTTTCGCGACAACCCGGTGGGGATTTTCAACTTCGTCGAGGGCACGCGCTTTACTGAAGGCAAGCATGCACAGCAGCAATCGCCATTCAAATACCTGCTCAAGCCCAAGGCCGGTGGGATTGCCTTTGTACTGGACGCGATGGGCGAACAACTGGAGTCGATCGTCAACGTGACCATCCACTATCCAGGCGGGCGTCCGGGCTTCTGGGACCTGTTGTGCGGCAATGTGCGCGACGTGGTGGTGCACTTTGAAGAACTGAACATTCCGCAGCAATTCATCGGCAAGAACTACGATCAGGACGGCGAATACCGCCTGCAGTTTCAGGGCTGGATCAATCAGCTGTGGCAGGACAAGGATGCGCACCTGGAACAGATGCACCGCGAATACCCGGAGCGCCGCTGACTCGGGATGATCTGTGCTGAACACCATTGTGTATTCAATAGAGCCCCCATGTGGGAGCGGGCTTGCTCGCGAAAACGGTGGATCAGCCGGCAACGATGCTGAATGACACACCGCCTTCGCGGGCAAGCCCGCTCCCACAGTTTTGACCGAGTTGGCCCGAAACAAAAAGCCCGCCGATGATTGCTCATCGGCGGGCTTTTTGTTTTCAGCTAACGCTTAGATCGCGCCACGCTTGCGCAGCAGATCCAGCACTTGCTTGACGCTTTCTTCCAGCGACAGCGACTGGGTGTCGATCACCAGATCGGCGTTCAGCGGCACGTCATACGGGAAGGATTCGCCCGGAATGTTATCGCCACCGGCAGCATACAGCCCTTGCGGATCACGCTCGGCACACACGGCCGGCGAGGCCTGTACATAGACGGTCAGCAGACGCTCCTTGCCGATCAGGTCCTTGGCCTGTTCACGACCTTCAGCGCTTGGCGCGACGAACGCCGCCAGGGTCAGCAGACCGGCTTCGTTGAACTGACGCGCCACGTGCGCGGCACGACGCCAATTCTCGGTGCGACCGGCACGATCCTGTGGCAGACCTTTGTTGAGGTCGTGACGCAGGTTCTGCCCATCGAGCACGAACACCGCACGGCCCATGTCGAACAGCTTGCGCTCGACGGCGTAGGCCTGCGTGCTCTTGCCCGCGCCCGACAGGCCGCTGAACAGCACGGTCGCCGGTTGCTGGCCAAAGCGCTGGGCACGTTCTTCAGTGGCAACGTGCGCCAGTTTGCCGTGATGCGTGGCGGTGCCATGCGTCACTGGCTGCGCGACGATCATGCCGGCGCCGACAGTGCCGTTGGTCAAACGGTCGATGATGATGAACGCGCCAGTGGTGCGGTTGCTCTCGTAACCGTCGAGGGCAATCGGCGCGTCAAGCGCGATCTTCACCTTGCCGATTTCGTTGAGCTGCAGTGCGCTCGCCGGGCCCTCTTCAAGGGTGTTCACGTCGACCTTGTTGACGATGCTGACGATCGAGCCCGGCACGTAACTGGTGGCGCGTTTGATGTCGTATTTCTTGCCCGGCAGCATCGGCTCTTCAGCCATCCACACCAGCATCGCTTCGAAGCTGTCGGTGACCGGCGGCACGTTGTCGGCATGCACCAGCAGGTCGCCACGGGAGATGTCGATTTCGTCTTCCATGGTCAGCGTCACCGCTTGACCAGGACCTGCATGCTCCAGCTCACCTTCAAAAGTGACGATGGATTTTACCCGGCTGCTCTTGCCCGACGGCAGAACGACCACTTCATCGCCCTTCTTGACGATGCCGCTGGCGAGGGTGCCGGCGAAACCACGGAAGTTCAGGTTCGGACGGTTGACGTACTGCACCGGGAAACGCAGATCGGTGAAGTTGCGACCCCCCGCCACTTCTACGGTCTCGAGGATTTCCATCAGCGACTGGCCTTTGTACCAAGGCGAGCGCTCGGACTTGTTCACCACGTTGTCGCCCTTGAGGGCGGACATCGGCACGAAGTGCATGCTGGTCGGCTTCATCTTCAAGCCTTCGGCGAACTTCAGGTAGTCGGCCTTGATCGACTCGAACACGCCTTCGTCGAAGTCCTTCAAGTCCATCTTGTTGATGGCGACGACGATGTGCTTGATCCCCAACAAGGACGCGATGAAGCTGTGGCGGCGGGTCTGGGTCTGCACGCCGTAACGGGCGTCGACCAGGATGATCGCCAGGTCACAGGTGGACGCACCGGTGGCCATGTTGCGGGTGTACTGCTCATGGCCCGGGGTGTCGGCGATGATGAATTTGCGCTTGGCGGTGGAGAAATAGCGGTAGGCGACATCGATGGTGATGCCCTGCTCACGCTCGGCCTGCAGGCCGTCGACCAACAACGCCAGGTCGATGTCGTCACCGGTGGTGCCGACTTTCTTCGAATCACGGGTGATGGCTTCCAGATGGTCTTCGTAGATCATCTTCGAGTCGTGCAGCAGGCGCCCGATCAGGGTGCTCTTGCCGTCATCGACGTTACCGCAGGTCAAAAAGCGCAGCAGCTCTTTACGTTCGTGCTGGCCCAGATAGGCGAGGATGTCCTCGCTGATCAAATCAGATTGGTGCGACATGACAACCCCTTAGAAATAACCCTGACGTTTCTTGTCTTCCATCGAGCCTGCGCCATCGTGGTCGATGACCCGGCCCTGGCGCTCGGAAGTTCGCGTCAGGAGCATTTCCTGAATGATGTCCGTCAGCGTCTCGGCTTCGGACTCCACCGCGCCCGTCAACGGGTAGCAGCCAAGGGTACGGAAACGCACTTTCTTTTTGACGATGCGCGCTTTGTCTTCGTCAGACAGATGCTCGAGGATGCGCTCGTCGTCAATCATGATCAGCGTGCCGTTTTTCTCGATCACTTCACGCTCGGCGGCGAAGTACAGCGGCACAATCGGGATGCCTTCGAGGTAGATGTACTGCCAGATATCCAGTTCGGTCCAGTTCGACAACGGGAACACACGAATGGATTCGCCCTTGTTGACCTTGCCGTTGTAGACGTTCCACAGCTCCGGACGCTGGTTCTTCGGGTCCCAGCGGTGCTTGCTGTCGCGGAACGAGTACACGCGTTCTTTCGCGCGGGATTTCTCTTCATCGCGACGGGCGCCGCCGAAAGCTGCGTCGAAACCATGCTTGTCGAGTGCCTGTTTCAGGCCTTCGGTTTTCATGATGTCGGTGTGCTTGGCGCTGCCGTGGGTGAACGGGTTGATGTTCTGTGCCACGCCATCGGGGTTGATGTGGGTGATCAGGTCCAGGCCCAGTTCCTCGACCATCTTGTCGCGGAACTTGTACATCTCCTGGAATTTCCAGCGGGTGTCGACGTGCATCACCGGAAACGGCAGTTTGCCCGGGAAGAACGCCTTGCGTGCCAGGTGCAGCATCACGGCGGAGTCTTTACCGATGGAGTACAGCATCACCGGGTTGTCGAACTCGGCGGCCACCTCGCGGATGATGTGGATGCTTTCCGCCTCCAGCTGTTTCAGATGCGTCAGTTTGTCGACCATGGCTACTCACGAAAGCTTTCTTATGAACGGCCAGCGGGCCGTGTTCGAGCGGGGAATCCTAGCACAGCGCCCTGCTTCTAATCAGGGCGCCAGCTAGAACGAAAGGGCATATGAATATGCCCACCAGTTCGGCCGTGAAGCGCCTTTCCTTTGGGAGCGGGATTGCTCGCGAAAGCGCAGGATCAGTCGAAATCATTGTTGAATGACACACCGCTTTCGGGAGCAAGCCCCCTCCCACATTAGTCAGATCGGATTCGGGCAATCGATGAAGATGTGTTCGAGGGCGAAACGCTTTGCCAGATAGTCGCCCAGCGCCTGCACACCATAGCGCTCGGTGGCGTGGTGGCCGGCGGCGATGAAGCTGATATCGTTTTCCCGGGCGCTGTGGAAAGTCTGCTCGGAGGCCTCACCGCTGAGGAACAGATCGACCCCCGCCGCCACACCCTGATCGATATAACCTTGACCGCCACCGGTGCACCAGCCGACCCGACGAATCATCGCGCTGCCTTCGACCAGCAGCGGCTCGCGGCCCATGACGTCTTTCACCTTGCGGGCGAAATCACCCGCGGTCATTGGCTCACTCAACGAACCAACCAGCCCGACAATCTTGAGGTTGTCCGGATCCAGCGGCCCTTCGACGGTAATGTCCAACTGACGCGCCAACTGCACGTTGTTGCCGACCTCCGGATGCAGGTCCAGCGGCAAGTGATAGGCGAGCAGACTGATGTCGTGCTTGAGCAACGTCTTCAAGCGGCGCTGCTTCATGCCGGTGATGCACGGGTTCTCGCCCTTCCAGAAATAGCCGTGATGCACCAGCACCAGATCGGCTTCGGCTTCCACCGCAGCATCGAGCAAGGCCTGACTGGCGGTGACGCCACTGACGATGCGCATCACTTGCGGACGGCCTTCGACCTGCAGCCCATTGGGGCAGTAATCGGCGATTCTGGCACTGCCAAGGTAACGGTCGGCTTCTTCGACGAGGGTGCTGAGGGCGACGGCCATGAAAGACTCCTAAATATCCCGTTCAGAGGCGCGCGCGGCCTCGTATAATGCGCGACATTATGGGCGGTCTGACCCCGCCTGCAACTTTTCCAGGACGTGCTTAATGCTCAAGGCGCTGCGTTTTTTCGGCTGGCCGCTGTTGGCCGGTGTGCTTATCGCTCTGTTGATTATTCAGCGTTACCCGCAGTGGGTCGGGCTTCCAAGCCTCGACGTCAATCTGCAACAGGCTCCGCAAACCACCAGCGTGCAACAGGGGCCAGTGTCCTATGCCGATGCGGTCACCATCGCCGCGCCATCGGTGGTCAACCTCTACACCACCAAGGTCATCAATAAACCGGCGCACCCGCTGTTTGAAGACCCGCAGTTCCGCCGCTTCTTCGGTGACAACTCGCCGAAGCAGAAACGCATGGAATCGAGCCTCGGTTCCGGCGTGATCATGAGCCCGGAAGGCTACATCCTGACCAACAACCACGTGACGACCGGCGCCGATCAGATCGTTGTCGCCCTCAAGGACGGTCGCGAAACCCTCGCCCGGGTGATCGGCAGTGACCCGGAAACTGACCTCGCGGTCCTGAAGATCGACCTCAAAAGCCTCCCTGCGATCACCGTCGGCCGCTCCGACAACATTCGCATCGGCGACGTCGCACTGGCCATCGGCAACCCGTTCGGCGTCGGCCAGACCGTGACCATGGGCATCATCAGCGCCACCGGGCGTAACCAGTTAGGCCTGAACAACTACGAAGATTTCATCCAGACCGACGCGGCGATCAACCCGGGCAACTCCGGCGGCGCGCTGGTCGATGCCAACGGCAACCTCACCGGCATCAACACCGCGATTTTCTCCAAGTCCGGCGGCTCGCAGGGCATCGGTTTCGCGATCCCGGTGAAACTGGCGATGGAAGTGATGAAGTCGATCATCGAGCACGGTCAGGTGATTCGTGGCTGGCTCGGCATTGAAGTACAACCGCTGACCCAGGAACTGGCCGAATCGTTTGGCTTGTCCGGGCGTCCGGGGATTGTCGTGGCGGGGATCTTCCGCGATGGTCCGGCGCAGAAGGCCGGGCTGCAGTTGGGTGACGTGATTCTGAGTATCGACGGTGAACCGGCGGGCGATGGTCGGCGTTCGATGAACCAGGTGGCGCGGATCAAACCGACCGACAAGGTGACCATTCAGGTGATGCGCAACGGTAAAGAACTGAAGCTGACCGCTGAAATTGGTCTGCGTCCGCCTCCGGCGCCGGTGAAAGAAGAAGAGTAAGCCGCCAGTAAAAACCAATGTGGGAGCGAGCCTGCTCGCGAAGGGGGCTAAACATTCAGCATTGATGTTGAATGAAAAACCGCTTTCGCGAGCAGGCTCGCTCCCACAGGTTCAGTGCTGCTCAGAGGTCGCCGAGGCCGTCGATCAGCGCCTGATTCTGCTCCGGCGTACCAATCGAAATCCGCAGGAACTGCGCAATCCGCTCTTGCTTGAAGTGCCGCACAATCACGCCTTGCTCGCGCAGCTTGGCCGCCAGGCCCGCTGCGTCATGTTGCGGATGCCGGGCGAAAATGAAGTTCGCCGCCGACGGTAGCACTTCAAAGCCTTTCGCCTGCAACTGCGCGATCACCCATTCACGACTCTCGATGACCAGACGGCAGGTCTTGTCGAAGTACTCACGATCTTCGAACGCCGCTGCAGCCCCGACAATCGCCAGACGATCCAGCGGATAAGAGTTGAAGCTGTTCTTGATTCGCTCCAGCGCCTCGATCAAGTCCGGATGCCCTACCGCCAGACCAACGCGCAAACCAGCCAGCGAACGCGACTTGGACAGGGTCTGCGTTACCAGCAGGTTCGGGTAACGGTCCACCAGGCTGATCGCCGTTTCGCCGCCAAAGTCGATGTACGCCTCATCCACCACAACCACTGAATCAGGGCTGGCCTTGAGGATTTGTTCAACCGCGTCCAGCGCCAGCAGGCAACCGGTCGGGGCGTTCGGGTTAGGGAAAATGATCCCGCCGTTCGGCTTGGCATAGTCGGTCGGGTCGATCTGGAACTGTGCGTCCAGCGGCACCGCGTCGAACTTGATGCCGTACAGACCGCAGTAAACCGGATAGAAGCTGTAGCTGATGTCCGGGAACAGCAGCGGCTGATCGTGTTGCAGCAAACCGTGGAAAATGTGCGCGAGCACTTCATCCGAACCGTTACCGAGGAACACCTGATTGCTCTGCACGCCGTAATACTCGGCGACCGCAGTTTTCAGCAGATCGCTGTTCGGGTCCGGGTACAGGCGCAGGTTGTCATTCAGTTCGACCTGCATCGCCGCTAGAGCTTTTGGCGATGGGCCGTATGGGTTTTCGTTAGTGTTGAGCTTGACCAGTCTGGTCAGTTTCGGCTGTTCGCCCGGCACGTACGGCACCAGATCCTTGACGAACGGGCTCCAGAATTTACTCATGTTCACTCCCCCTGCCCTTGAAGAAAGTCTTCGTCTTTGATGCGGTATTCGGCGCTGCGTGCGTGCGCGCTCAGGGATTCGCCACGGGCCAGCACCGAAGCGGTCTTGCCCAGCTCGGAAGCACCGGCTTCGGAGCAGAAGATGATCGACGAACGTTTCTGGAAGTCGTACACACCCAACGGCGAGGAGAAACGCGCGGTGCCGGAAGTCGGCAACACGTGGTTCGGGCCCGCGCAGTAATCGCCCAGCGCTTCCGAGGTGTGACGGCCCATGAAGATCGCGCCGGCGTGACGGATCTGCGGCAACCAGGCCTGTGGGTCAGCGACCGACAACTCCAAGTGTTCCGGGGCGATGCGGTTGGCGACTTCGATGGCTTGCGCCATGTCCTTAACGTGAATCAGTGCACCACGGCCATTGATCGAGGTTTCGATGATGGTCGCGCGGTCCATGGTCGGCAGCAGTTTGTCGATGCTCGCGGCCACCTTGTCGAGAAACTCGGCGTCAGGGCTGACCAGAATCGCCTGGGCGTCTTCGTCGTGTTCAGCCTGGGAGAACAGGTCCATGGCGATCCAGTCCGGATCGGTCTGGCCGTCGCACACCACGAGGATTTCCGAAGGGCCGGCGATCATGTCGATGCCGACCTGACCGAACACGTGACGCTTGGCAGTGGCGACATAGATGTTGCCCGGGCCAACCACCTTATCGACTTTCGGCACACTTTCGGTGCCGTAGGCCAACGCAGCGACGGCTTGTGCACCACCGATGGTGAACACGCGGTCAACGCCGGCGATACATGCAGCCGCCAGCACCAGTTCGTTGATCTCACCGCGCGGGGTCGGCACAACCATGACCACTTCGGTCACACCGGCGACCTTGGCCGGAATCGCATTCATCAACACCGACGACGGGTACGACGCTTTGCCGCCCGGCACGTACAGACCGGCACGATCCAGTGGCGTGACCTTCTGGCCGAGCACCGTGCCGTCAGCCTCGGTGTAGCTCCAGGAGTCCTGTTTCTGTTTTTCGTGGTAGCTGCGCACACGAGCGGCGGCTTTTTCCAACGCCTCGCGCTGCGGCACGGTGATCCGAGTCAGGGCCAGTTCCAGGCGCTCGCGCGGCAGGATCAGGTCAGCCATCGAGGCAACTTCGAGGCCGTCGAACTTCTGGGTGAACTCGACCAGCGCCGCGTCACCGCGCTCGCGCACAGCCTTGATGATGTCCAGCACCCGCTGATTGACCGAGTCGTCAGACACACTTTCCCAGCTCAGCAGATGATCCAGATGATGCGCGAAATCCGGGTCAGCAGCGTTGAGTCGGCGAATTGCAGTCGGTGCGGTCATAGCGAGAGCCTCATAGGAATGGCGAAAAACTCAGGCGCCCGAAACTATCATTCGATCCGCTTGGGCACCTGAGAATTCTGGCTATGAGGCGGATAGACGGCGCGACCTGGGGTCGCGCAGGTAAATCAGCCGCGGTGTCGCGATTCCACTGCGTTGCGCAGGGTATCGATCAACGCCTGGATTCGGGCGTGTTGCATCTTCATCGAAGCCTTGTTGACCACCAGGCGCGAGCTGATCGTGGCGATCAGTTCCTGAGGTTCCAGACCGTTGGCGCGCAGGGTGTTGCCGGTGTCGACCACGTCGATGATCTTGTCTGCCAGACCGATCAGCGGCGCCAGTTCCATCGAGCCGTAGAGCTTGATGATGTCGACCTGACGACCCTGCTCGGCGTAGTAACGCTTGGCCACGTTGACGAATTTGGTCGCCACACGCAGACGGCCCTTGGGCTCCGGCGCACCGATCTTGCCGGCGGTCATCAGCTTGCACTGGGCAATCTGCAGATCCAGTGGCTCATACAGGCCCTGACCGGTGTATTCCATCAACACGTCTTTACCGGCGACACCGAGGTCAGCCGCGCCATGCTCGACATAGGTCGGCACGTCGGTGGCACGCACGATCAACAGACGTACGTCATCCTGAGTGGTGGGGATGATCAGCTTGCGGCTCTTGTCCGGATTCTCGGTCGGCACGATGCCCGCTTCGGCGAGAAGCGGCAGGGTGTCGTCAAGGATGCGGCCCTTGGACAGTGCGATGGTCAACATGGGAAACGTCAGTCCTTATCAAGGTACTCATGTCCGGTCGCAATCGACGCCGGACACACATCGAGCCGGGACCGGCTCGACTCGAAACGAATTCAGTGGACACTTCCCTGTGTCCGCATGCAGCGATTAACCCGGAACGCGACGGATCTTGGCGCCCAGCATCTGCAGTTTTTCTTCGATGCACTCGTAACCACGGTCGATGTGGTAGATGCGGTCGATCAGCGTGTCACCTTCAGCAACCAGTGCCGAGATCACCAGACTGGCCGAAGCACGCAGGTCGGTCGCCATCACTGGCGCGCCCTTGAGGACTTCAGTACCGGTGACGATGGCAGTGTTGCCTTCGACCTGGATCTTGGCGCCCATGCGGTGCAGCTCGTACACGTGCATGAAACGGTTTTCGAAGATCGTCTCGATCACCGCACCGGTGCCTTCGGCAATGGCGTTGAGCGAGATGAACTGGGCCTGCATGTCGGTCGGGAACGCCGGGTACGGCGCAGTGCGCACGTTGACCGCTTTCGGGCGTTTGCCGTGCATGTTCAGCTCGATCCAGTCTTCACCGCTGGTGACTTCAGCGCCAGCTTCGCGGAGTTTTTCCAGAACGGCTTCGAGGATGGTCGGATCAGTGTCCTTGACCTTCACCCGGCCACCGGTGACTGCAGCGGCCACCAGGTAGGTGCCGGTTTCGATACGGTCAGGCATGACCTTATAGAAGCACGAACCCAGGCGCTCGACGCCATCAATGGTGATGGTATCGGTGCCGGCGCCGGAAACCTTGGCGCCCATGGCGTTGAGAAAGTTCGCCAGGTCAACCACTTCAGGCTCGCGCGCAGCGTTCTGCAGCACGCTGCGGCCTTTGGCCAGAGCAGCAGCCATCATGATGTTCTCGGTACCGGTCACACTGACGGTATCGAAGAAGAAACTCGCGCCGCGCAGGCCGCCTTCAGGCGCCTTGGCCTTGATGTAGCCGCCCTCGACGTCGATGACCGCGCCCATGGCTTCGAGGCCACGGATGTGCAGGTCGACCGGACGCGAACCGATGGCGCAACCGCCAGGCAGTGCGACTTCGGCTTCACCGAAACGGGCAACCATCGGGCCCAGTACCAGGATCGAGGCACGCATGGTTTTCACCAGTTCGTACGGTGCGATCAGGGTCTTGATAGTGCGTGGGTCGATTTCGACGCTGAGCTTCTCGTCGATCACAGGCTCGATGCCCATGCGACCGAACAGCTCGATCATGGTGGTGATGTCGTGCAGGTGCGGCAGGTTGCCAACGGTCACCGGGCCATCGCACAGCAGAGTGGCGGCCAGAATCGGCAGGGCGGAGTTCTTCGCCCCGGAGATACGGATTTCGCCATCAAGACGAACGCCACCGGTAATAATCAATTTATCCATAAGAATCTCGACGCCCTAGGGCTCAGGTGCGCTCGGCCCAGGCCGCGCGGCTGAAAAATTTCATAGTGACCGCGTGGATGCTGCCATCAGCAATCCAAGGGTTCAAATGGGCATAGATGCTCTGCTGACGCTTGACCGGGCTTAACGCCGCCAGTTCATCGCTAATCACGTTCAGTTGGAAATTGCAGCCTTCGCCTTCAACTTCTACCTGAATTCCTGGCAGCTTCCCTTCAAGGAAGCTCTTCACTTCTACGGCCTGCATGCTCAACCTCAATCGGCGCCCTGTGCGCACGGGTCGGACATCATACAAAAAAGCCCCGCGCCTGCGAACCCCGCATTGGCAGGACTCTGACGGGGGGCTTCTTTATCGATGCGGGTTCAGGGGTGCGCCAGCAACTCGGTCAGCTCACTGACCTGAGCGATTTCGCGCATGTCTTCCGGCATCGCGCGAATGCTCACGGCCTTGCCGGCCGCCTGGGCATCGCGCATGAAGCACAGCAGCAACGACAAGCCAACGCTGCTGGACTTCTTCACAGCCGAACAATCGATCACAAGCGTAGCAGCCTTGCTGGACTTGATCAGCGCCTGGCCTTCCTTGCGCAGGTCGGGACCTGTGCGGTAGTCCAGCACTCCGCTGAGCAATAGCTCGTCGACATCACTCATACGAACTGCCGCCTCATTCATTGCGCTGGCTTCGCGGCAGCTTTGTCGGTTTCTTCCTTGGCCTTGGCGACTTCACCAGCCCAACCGTTGATGGTCTTGTCCAGATCGTTGCCATTGCGCTGCATCGCATCCGCGAACTGATCACGGAACAGCTTGCCGATGTTGATGCCGTTGATGATCACGTTGCGCAGCTTCCACTCGCCGTTGATCTTCTCCAGCGTGTACTGCACAGGGTAGATCGCGCCGTTGCTGCCCTTGACGGTCATGCCGACGCTGGTGCGATCGCCCGACTCATCCTTGGCAGGATCAACCGTGATGCCCTGGTTGTTGTACTCGAGCAAGGCGTTGCCATAGAACTGGAACAGGCCTTTCTTGAAGTTTTCCTGGAAGGTCTGCATCTGCGCAGGGGTGGCCTTGCGCGAATACTTGACCGTCATGATGCTTTTGGAAATGCCTTCGGCATCGACCACCGGACCGACAATAGTGTTCAGCGCGGCATAGAAGTCAGCCGGATCCTGCTTGTACTTCGCTTTATTGGCCGACAGATCGGCCAGCATCCGGTTCGTGGTGTCCTGAACCAGTTCGTGCGCCGACTGCCCAGGCGCAGCGTTGGCCAGCAGTGGCAGTGTCGCGAGCAACACCAACAGGCCACGTCGCAAGGTAGAGATCATTCAAAAGCTCCTCATTTGGCGTCTTTGCTAACGGTATTGAGCAGGAATTTACCGATCAGGTCTTCCAGTACCAGAGACGACTGCGTGTCGTGGATGGTTCCACCATCCTTCAGGCGGGTATCTTCCCCGCCCACGCTGATACCGATGTACTTCTCGCCCAACAGGCCAGCGGTCAGGATAGACGCTGTGGAGTCGGTCGGCAGGTTGTCGACCTTTTTATCCACTTGCAGGGTTACCCGACCGGTGAAGCTGTCGCGATCCAGATCGATTGCCGTGACCTTGCCGATCGTCACACCGGCCATGGTCACTTTGGCTCTGACCGTCAAACCGGCGATATTGTCGAAGTAGGCGTAAAGTTTATACGTGTCAGTGGTCGAAGTCGGAGACAGGCCACTGACCCGCAGAGCAAGCAGCAACAAGGCCAGGATCCCTGCCAGCAGGAACAGGCCGACACCGATTTCCAGGGTGCGGTTTTGCATCAGAAATCTCCAAACATCAAAGCGGTCAGAATAAAGTCCAGGCCCAGTACTGCCAGCGAGGCGAATACCACGGTCTTGGTGGTGGCGCGACTGATGCCCTCGGAAGTGGGCTCACAGTCATAGCCTTGGAATACGGCGATCCAGGTCACGACGAAGGCGAAAACGATACTTTTGATGACGCCGTTGAGCACATCGCTAGTGAAGTTCACGCTGTTTTGCATGTTCGCCCAGTAGGAGCCTTCATACACTCCGAGCCAGTCGACAGCCACCCACGAACCGCCCCAGATACCCACCACGCTGAAAATCATCGCCAGCACCGGCAGGGAAATGAAACCGGCCCACAGACGCGGGGCAATAATGTACTTGAGCGGATCGACACCGATCATTTCCAGGCTGGAAAGCTGTTCGGTGGACTTCATGTTGCCGATTTCAGCCGTCAGCGCCGAACCTGCACGCCCGGCAAACAGCAATGCCGTCACCACCGGACCCAGTTCACGCAGCAACGTCAGGGCCACCATCTGCCCCACCGCCTGCTCCGAACCGTAGCTCGACAGAATACTGAAGCCCTGCAGCGCCAGCACCATGCCGATGAATATCCCGGACACGACGATGATCACCAGCGACATGACACCGACCGAATGCAGCTGTTTGACCAGCAGGCCGAAACCGCCGCTGATGCCGCCGCGACCAAGCAGGGCATGAAACAGGAACAAAGTCGCGCGGCCAAACACCGCGACGGCGTCGATCGCCGTCTCGCCAAACCGGCGCACGCGTTCTATCAATGAAATTCTGCGCATCAGCGCTTCCCCAGAAGATCTGCGCGGTAATCCGTCGCTGGAAAATGGTACGGCACCGGGCCATCGGGGTTGCCGGTCATGAACTGGCGGATACGCGGCTCATCCGAATTCATCAACTCGTCCGGCGTGCCCTGCCCCAGTACCTGACCATCACCCACTACATAGATGTAGTCAGCGATGCTCGCGGTTTCGGCCAGATCGTGGGAGACCACGATACTGGTGATACCCAGCGCATCATTGAGCAGACGGATCAGGCGGACCAGCACGCCCATGGCGATTGGATCCTGACCGACGAACGGCTCGTCGTACATGAGAATCTGCGGATCGAGTGCAATCGCACGGGCCAAAGCGACCCGACGCTTCATGCCCCCCGAGAGCTCGTCGGGCATCAGCTCGATCGCACCGCGCAGCCCGACCGCCTGCAATTTGAGCAGGACGATGTCGCGGATCATCTCATCCGGCAATTGGGTATGAACACGCAGGGGGAAAGCGACGTTCTCGAAAACATCGAGATCGGTGAACAGCGCGCCACTCTGAAACAGCACGCCCATGTGCTTTCGCGCATCGAACAGATCACTGCGCGACAGCGTCGGCAGGTTCTGACCGTTGACCCAGACTTCCCCGCTGGAAGGACGCAATTGCGCGCCCATCAAACGCAGCAGCGTGGTCTTGCCGCACCCGGAAGGTCCCATGATGCCGGTGACCTTGCCGCGCGGGATGCGAATATCGACGTTATTGAAAATGCTGCGCGCACCGCGCTTGAAGGAGACTCCCTTCAGCTCGACCGCGTAGGCGTTATCGGCACTCATCTAAACTCCTTGCGATGCAGCCTCTCACTCGGACGCCTGGCTTTCCTTGGAAAGCACATACCTCCCCCGGGCAGGCCGAACTGGCGGCGAACTATATCACTGCAAACGCCAAGCGCCCAAGGCCCATGCCCGTCCACGTTCAGCGATATGACAGGCCTGATGGCACTTTTTCAGGGTTTTGGTTACGAGGAATGACAAAGCACGACGAACTTGCGTGAGGCTTTTCAACATAACCGCTATAATCGCCGCCTTTTCATCGGGCTATACGATTTCTGACATGAGCCAATCCAGCGACCTGATTCAATCGGCACAACGCACCATCCGCCTCGAAGTGGAAGCCGTACAAGGCTTGTTGCCCCATATCGACGCCGATTTCGTACGCGCTTGCGAGATGATTCTGGCCAGTAAGGGCCGTGTGGTCGTGGTGGGCATGGGCAAGTCCGGGCACATTGGCAACAAGATTGCCGCGACTCTGGCCAGCACCGGCACCCCGGCGTTTTTCGTCCACCCGGCTGAAGCCAGCCATGGTGACATGGGCATGATCACCCGCGACGACGTGATCCTGGCCCTGTCCAACTCCGGCTCGACCAACGAAATCGTCACCCTGCTGCCACTGATCAAACGCCTGGGCATCCAGCTGATCAGCCTGACTGGCAACCCGCAGTCGCCGCTGGCCAAGGCCGCCGAAGTCAACCTCAACGTGCATGTCGAGCACGAAGCCTGCCCACTGAATCTGGCGCCGACTTCCTCGACAACCGCTGCGCTGGTCATGGGCGACGCCCTGGCCGTGGCGCTGCTGGAAGCCCGTGGCTTCACCGCTGAAGATTTCGCATTTTCCCACCCGGGCGGCGCACTGGGCCGACGCCTGCTGCTGAAAGTGGAAAACGTCATGCACGCCGGCCAGGAGTTGCCGCAAGTACAGCGCGGCACCCTGCTCAAGGACGCGCTCATGGAAATGACCCGCAAGGGCCTGGGCATGACCGCGATCCTTGAAGCCGACGGCAAACTGGCCGGGATCTTCACCGACGGCGATTTGCGTCGCACGCTGGATCGCAGCATCGACATCCGTAGTGCCACCATCGACCAGGTCATGACCGCACACGGCAAGACTGCACGGCCGGAGATGCTCGCTGCCGAAGCGCTGAAAATCATGGAAGACCACCGAATCAACGCACTGGTGGTCGTGGACGACGAAGATCGCCCGATCGGCGCCTTCAACCTCTCCGATCTGCTGCGTGCAGGAGTGATGTAATGACGAACGATCTGCTGCAGCGCGGCAAAGCGATCAAACTGGCAGTGTTCGACGTTGACGGTGTGCTCACCGACGGGCGCCTGTACTTCCTTGAAGACGGCAGCGAATTCAAGACGTTCAACACCCTCGACGGCCAAGGCATCAAAATGCTGATGAACGCCGGCGTCGAAACCGCCATCATCAGCGGCCGCAAGACTCCAGTGGTCGAGCGCCGGGCGAAGAACCTCGGCATCCCGCACCTGTTTCAGGGCCGCGAAGACAAATTGGTGGTTCTGGACGGTCTTCTGCAGCAACTGGGCCTAAGCTATGAACAGGTCGCCTACCTCGGTGACGACCTGCCTGACCTGCCGGTGATCCGCCGCGTAGGTCTGGGCATGGCCGTCGCCAATGCCGCCGACTTCGTGCGCGAGCACGCCCATGGCGTCACTCGGGCCCGAGGTGGCGAAGGTGCCGCCCGCGAATTCTGCGAATTGATCCTGCGCGCCCAGGGCCGCCTCGATGCGGCCAACGCCGCGTACCTGTGAGCCAAGCCATGTTTAGCAAAAAATTTCGCAACTTCCTGCTGTTCGGCTGCATCGCTGCAATGTTTGCAGCGGTCGGCTACTGGAACATCAGCCCGGAACGCTTCCTCGACAAACCCCCGGTCAAGGTTGAAGACACGGCCATCGACTGGTACGCGACCAATACGCATACCCTGCAATATCTGCCGGACGGCAAGCTGCAGTACGAGATGACGTCCGACAAGGCCGAGCACCTGAAAGCGACGGACGTGACCCTGGTCACCAAACCTGACCTGAACATGTTCCGCGGCACCGAGTTTCCGTGGCACGTGACCAGCGAGCGCGGCGAAGTGAACCCTGACGGAACTCAGGTAGAACTGATCGACTCGGTACGTATCAAGCGCACCGATGAAAAAAACCGCGACACCCTGATCACCAGCACACGCATGACGGTGTTCCCTCAGCAGCAATATGCGCAGACCGAGCAACCCGTTAGAATCGACGGCGCTGGCGGTGTATCGACTGGCGTGGGAATGAAGGCGTATTTGAAGGAAAGCAGGATACACCTGCAATCGAACGTAAGAGGACAGTATGAGGCTCGTTAAAACCCTCCCTATTTTGCTCAGTCTGGGCGCAGCACTGGGAAGCGTGAGCGCCTGGGCTCTGCCGAACGATCAGCAGCAACCTATCCGCATCCAGGCCGACGACGCCCAACTGGACGACAAGAACGGCATCGCCACCTATAAAGGTGATGTGATCATCACCCAGGGTTCGATGATCGTTAAAGGCAACACGGTCACCATCACCCGCACCCCGACCGGCGACATCGACGTGGTGACCTCGGTGGGCAACCTTGCCTACTTCGAGCAACTGCAGACCCAGGGTGACACCAAGCCTGTACAGGGCTGGGGCGTGACGATCCAATACCACGCCGCGCAAAACCGTGTCGTGCTGATCGACAAGGCCAAGGTTGTCGACAAGGACAACAACACCACCCTGGGCGAGAAAATTGTCTACGACACAGTGAGAAAACTGGCCAGCGCCGGCCGCGCTACCGGCAATAAAGTCACCGAGACGCGCCCGCGCATCGACATGGTGATCCAGCCGAAGAAGAAAACCGACGAGAAGGCCCAGTAATGGCAACTCTGAAAGCCCAGCACCTGGCCAAGGCCTATAAAAGCCGCCAGGTTGTGCGTGACGTCAGCCTGTCGATCGACAGCGGCCAGATCGTCGGCCTGCTCGGCCCGAACGGTGCCGGCAAGACCACGTGCTTCTACATGATCGTCGGCCTGGTGCAGGCCGATCAGGGCCGCGTGCTGATCGACGATCTGGACGTCAGCCATCAGCCAATGCACGGTCGCGCCAAGGCCGGTATCGGCTATCTGCCGCAAGAAGCGTCGATCTTCCGCAAGCTGTCGGTGGCCGATAACATCATGGCCATCCTCGAGACCCGTCAAGAACTCGACAAGGCCGGTCGTCGCAAGGAGCTGGAAAGCCTGCTGCAGGAATTCCACATCAGCCACATCCGCGACAACCTCGGCATGAGTTTGTCCGGTGGTGAGCGCCGCCGCGTGGAAATCGCCCGCGCCCTGGCCACCGCACCGAAATTCATCCTGCTCGACGAACCGTTCGCCGGTGTCGACCCGATCTCGGTCGGCGATATCAAGCAGATCATCCACCACCTCAAGGCCAAGGGCATCGGCGTACTGATCACCGACCACAACGTGCGTGAGACCCTGGATATCTGCGAAACCGCCTACATCGTCAACGACGGTCAACTGATTGCCGAAGGTGATTCCGCGACTATCCTGGCCAACGATCTGGTCAAGGAAGTGTACCTGGGCCACGAGTTCCGCCTCTAAAGCGCGATTGAGTTCGGCCAGCCGGCAGAGTGCTGTAGCGTTGAAGTGAAGTTTTATACGCTTTTATTGTTACAGCGCTCTAGGCAAACACGACGCCTCAAAGATGTTCACCGCGCTTTGAGGCGATACGTCAACAAAGTTTTATAAGCTTTTATTGTTACAGCGCTCTAGGCAAACACTTCAGTTTCAGGCATATAATTTGCTTAAGTTTGGCGCTTCGGCGCCCTGTAGTGGATGGCGCATGTGCGCCGGCGAATAAGGTGTTAAGCCCCTGCCATGAAACCATCGCTAGTCTTGAGAATGGGCCAGCAGCTGACGATGACACCGCAGCTGCAACAGGCCATCCGCCTGCTCCAATTGTCGACCCTGGACCTGCAACAGGAAATCCAGGAGGCCCTGGAATCCAATCCGATGCTCGAACGCCAGGAAGAAGGCGACGACTTCGACAACTCCGATCCTTTGGCCGACAACGCCGAACAAAAACCCAACACCGAAATTCAGGAACCCTCCTATCAGGAAACCGCACCGACGGTGGACAACCTGGAGGATGGCGAATGGAACGAGCGCATCCCCAACGAATTGCCCGTCGATACCGCCTGGGAAGACGTCTACCAGACCAGCGCCAGCAGCCTGCCCAGCAGCGATGATGACGAGTGGGACTTCACCACCCGCACCTCCGCCGGGGAAAGCCTGCAAAGCCATCTGTTGTGGCAATTGAACCTGGCGCCGATGTCCGACACCGACCGCCTGATCGCCGTGACCCTGATCGACTGCATCAACAATCAGGGCTACCTCGACGAAACCCTCCAAGAAATTCTCGACGCCTTTGATCCGGAGCTCGACATCGAGCTGGACGAGATCGAAGCCGTCCTGCACCGCATCCAGCAGTTCGAACCGGCCGGCATCGGCGCCCGCAACCTCGGCGAATGCCTGCTGCTGCAACTGCGCCAACTGCCGGCCAAGACCCCGTGGCTGAACGAAGCCAAGCGTCTGGTCAGCGATTACATCGACCTGCTCGGCAGCCGCGACTACAGCCAACTGATGCGGCGCATGAAGCTCAAGGAAGATGAGCTGCGCCAGATCATCGAACTGGTACAAAGCCTCAACCCGCGCCCGGGTTCGCAGATCGAATCGACCGAAGCCGAGTACGTGGTCCCCGACGTCATTGTGCGCAAGGACAACGAACGCTGGCTGGTCGAACTGAACCAGGAATCGGTGCCGCGCCTGCGGGTCAACGCTCAGTACGCCGGTTTCGTTCGCCGTGCCGACACCAGCGCCGACAACACCTTCATGCGCAATCAGCTGCAGGAAGCGCGCTGGTTCATCAAAAGCCTGCAAAGCCGCAATGAAACCCTGATGAAGGTGGCCACCCAGATCGTCGAGCACCAGCGCGGCTTCCTGGAATATGGCGACGAGGCCATGAAGCCGTTGGTCCTGCACGACATCGCCGAGGCGGTGGGCATGCACGAATCGACGATTTCCCGGGTGACCACGCAGAAATTCATGCATACCCCACGCGGTATTTATGAGCTGAAATACTTTTTCTCCAGCCACGTCAGCACCTCCGAAGGCGGCGAATGCTCGTCCACGGCGATCCGCGCGATCATCAAAAAACTGGTTGCAGCGGAAAATCAGAAAAAGCCGTTGAGTGACAGCAAAATCGCTGGTTTACTGGAGGCACAAGGCATTCAGGTGGCTCGCCGCACCGTCGCCAAGTACCGCGAATCCCTCGGGATCGCGCCTTCGAGCGAACGCAAGCGGTTGATGTAAGCCACGTTACAGCGTTCCAGTGGCAGGCTATCCAGCCTGCCGCTTTATGCACTGGCAACGAAGGAGAAGCTGTATGCAAGTCAACATCAGTGGACACCAACTGGAAGTGACCGAACCGCTGCGCACCTACATCAACGAGAAACTCGAACGATTGGAGCGCCATTTCGACAAGATCACCAACGTGCAAGTCACGATGTGTGTCGAAAAACTGAAGCAGAAAATCGAAGCCACCTTGCATATTCCCGGCAGCGAAGTGGTCGCCAACGCAGAAGATACCGACATGTATGCTGCGATCGACTCACTGACCGACAAGCTGGATCGCCAACTCAAAAAGCATAAGGAAAAGACCCAGAGCCTCCTCCAGGGCGCAACAGGTCGTTAACACCCCCAACCCATGATCCGACTTGAAAGTATCCTGACCCCCGGCCGTTCCCTGGTGAACGTGCCGGGCGGCAGTAAAAAGAAAGCCCTCGAACAGATTGCCAACCTGATCGCCCGCGAAGTGCCGGATCTGGAGATGCAGGATGTCTTCGAAGCGCTGATCGCCCGAGAAAAACTCGGCTCTACCGGTTTCGGCAACGGCATCGCCATTCCCCACTGTCGTCTCAAAGGCTGCGAAGCGCCCATCAGCGCATTGATGCACCTTGACGCCCCCATCGATTTCGATGCAATCGACGGCGCACCGGTTGACCTGCTGTTTGTCCTGCTGGTCCCGGAAGCGGCCACCGATGCTCACCTGGAATTACTCCGCCAGATCGCCAGCATGCTCGATCGCAAGGAAGTGCGCGAAAAACTGCGCAGCGCACCGAGTAACGAAGCCTTGTATCAGGTTGTCCTGAGCGAGCAAAACGGTCATTAATCATGCGTTTGATCATCGTCAGCGGCCGTTCCGGCTCGGGTAAAAGTACCGCCCTGGATGTCCTTGAGGACAACGGCTACTACTGCATCGACAACCTGCCGGCCGGCCTGCTGCCTGAATTGGCCGAGCGCGCTCTGGTTCACACCGAGCTGGCCCAGCCGCTGGTAGCCGTCTCGATCGATGCCCGCAACCTGCCAAGCCATTTGTCGCGCTTCCCCGAGCTTTTGGAGGAAGTCCGCAGCCGCCATATCCAGTGCGATGTGCTCTATCTGGATGCCGATGAGGAAACCCTGCTCAAGCGTTTCTCGGAAACCCGTCGGCGCCATCCACTGAGTACCGCCAATCGCTCGCTGGCCGAAGCAATCAACGACGAAACCGCCCTGCTCGGCCCGATCGCCGACCTGGCCGACCTCAAGGTCAACACCACCAATCTGAATCTGTACCAGTTGCGCGACACCATCAAGCTGCGCCTGCTGAACCAGCCGGAGCCGGGTACGGCCTTTCTGGTCGAGTCGTTCGGCTTCAAGCGCGGCATGCCGGTGGATGCCGATCTGGTGTTCGACGTACGCTGCCTGCCCAACCCGTACTGGAAGCCGGAACTTCGCGCACAATCGGGTCTTGATGCACCGGTCGCCGAATACCTGGCGGCGCAGCCGGAAGTCGAAGAGATGTATCAGGACATCTTCGGCTACCTGAATAAATGGCTGCCGCGCTTTGCCGCGAGCAATCGCGCCTACGTCACCATTGCCATTGGCTGCACCGGCGGGCATCACCGCTCCGTTTACCTGACCGAACGCCTGGGTCAGGCCCTGCAGAAAACCCTGAAGAACGTCCAGGTTCGCCACCGCGACCTCACTTAAAGGATTCACACCGCGATGCCTGCTCTGGAAATCGAAATCATCAACAAACTGGGCTTGCACGCCCGCGCGTCGGCCAAGTTCGTTGGCGTGGCAGGCCAGTACCCGGATTGCACCATCAGAGTGGGTCGCACCCCTGAAGCCACGGTGGACGGCAAAAGCATCATGGCGATGATGATGCTCGCCGCCGGCAAGGGCACGAAAATCTATCTGAGTACTGAAGGCCATCAGGAACAGGAAGCGCTGGATGCACTGGTGGCGTTGATCAACAACTACTTCGACGAAGGTGGTTGACTCCGTGTAGAGAGGGAGCTTGCTTGCTCCCTTTCTAAACTTCAGCTCAATGCTGTATCCATCACCATCATCAGACAGAAGCCGATCAGCAAGCCAAGACTGGCGAGCTTGTCATGACCATTGCGTCGCGACTCGGGAATCACTTCATGAGTCACCACCAGCAACATCGCTCCCGCCGCCAGCGCCAGCCCCAACGGCAGTAACAGCTCTGCCAGGCTGACCAGCCACGCACACAGCAACGCAAACACCGGCTCGACCAGACCTGACGCCGCGCCGATCAAGAACGCCTTGACCCGCGACATCCCCGCCCCGACCAGCACCAGCGCAATCACCAACCCCTCCGGCACATCCTGCAAGGCAATGCCCATCGCCAGACTGTCCGCGTCGACCATGCCACCACCGGCCGACACACCGACTGCCATGCCTTCGGGAATGTTGTGGGCAATGATCGCGAAGACGAACAGCCAGATTCTTGGTGGAATCACCGGGTGCTCAAGGGTGCCAACAAGCATTTCCGGTGAAGCGCCGGACAACCGCAGGTCCACCATATACAGGCCGAACGCACCGAGCATGATGCCCAGGCAGATCAGACCACTGGCGCCCCACGGGGTCATGCCCAGGCTTTGCGCGGCGGCGATGCCTGGCACGATCAGCGAAAACGCCGTGGCGGCCAGCATCACCCCGGCGCCAAACCCCAGCAGAGTATCGCTGAGCATCTGCGGCATGCGCCGGATCACCAGCACCGGCACCGCCCCGAGCGCCGTGCCGAGGGCGCAGATCGCCCCGCCTTGCAACGCCCGGGAAAGCCTCGGCTCCAGATCCAGCCATTCCAGCCCGTGCGCCGCCAGCAAGGTCATGCCCGCCAGCAGCAACAGCGACCCGACCGCGTAACGAAACATGCGCCCACCGCCGATCGCCAGTGTTTCAGTGCCCATAGTCTGCCTTGGATTGTTTTTATAGAAGACTTAAACCAGTGCGGCCTGATAACGCGCAGCGACTTCCGGCCAATTGATCACGTTGTAGAACGCGTTGATGTATTCCGGCCGACGGTTCTGATAACGCAGGTAGTAGGCGTGCTCCCAGACGTCCAGACCGAGAATCGGCGTATTACCGTTCATCAACGGGCTGTCCTGGTTACCGCTGCTTTCCACCACCAGTTGCTTGTCCGGCGTCACGCTGAGCCAGGCCCAACCACTGCCAAAACGGGTCAGCGCGGCTTTAGTGAACGCTTCCTTGAAACTGTCGAGGCCGCCCAGTTGTGCATCGATCGCCATGGCCAGCGCACCGTCCGGCTTGCCGCCGCCGTTGGGCACCATGACTTCCCAGAACAGCGAATGGTTGGCGTGTCCGCCGCCCTGGTTGATCACTGCGGCGCGAAGTTTTTCCGGCAGTTGCTGAACGCTGGCGACCAGTTTCTCGACCGGCCACTCGGCAAACTCAGTGCCCTCGACCGCCGCGTTGAGGTTGTTGATATAGGTCTGGTGGTGCTTGGTGTAGTGAATTTCCATGGTTTGCGCATCGATATGCGGTTCCAGGGCGTCATAGGCGTACGGCAAGGCAGGCAAGGTAAAAGCCATTTCAGTGAACTCCATGGTGATGTGCGGCTGACGCGCGGCGCGCATTGCCGGTATCCGGGTGCAGCAGGCGTTGCGTGCGCGGGTATTCGCCGTGCTCGCTGATGAAACTCAGCAGCTCGACGTAGGTCTTGCTACTCTGGCGCAGCGCCGCTTCACGCAGGGCCGGGCGCAAGCGCTCGTCCTGCATGGTCTCCAGCAGCCGATGATGGATCGCGCAGAGGTACTCGGCGCTTTCCTCCGGCTGGTTCAGGCGCAAGTGCAGATCCGCCAGGTTGTGGTGGGAGATGACGCAGGCCGCCACCGCTTCGTCAGCATCGGCCCAGCGTTCGAACAACACTTGCGCCAGGGCCAAGGCTTGCAGGTAAGCCTCGCGGGCATCGATCAGCTCGCCGAGCATGAAGCAGCGATTGGCCCGTTCGATCGTGCGTTTCCAGTGCTCCATGGTGAACCTCCAAAGCGGTTGCGGGATTTACACGCCGCCGGCGGTGAGTTTCTCGGGATTGAGCAACTCTTCCAGCTGGCTGCGGGACAGGTCGGTGTGCTCCAGTGCAACGTCGATCACCGGGCGCCCCTGTTTGTAGGCCTGCTTGGCGATTTGCGCGGCTTTCTGGTAGCCGATGATCGGGTTGAGCGCGGTCACCAGAATCGGGTTGCGCGACAACGCTTCCTTGAGCCGCGACTCATTGACCTTGAAGCTGGCGATGGCTTTGTCACCGAGCAAGCGACTGGAATTGGCCAGCAATTCGATGCTGCTCAGCAGGTTTTGGGCGATGATCGGCAACATCACGTTCAGCTCGAAGTTGCCCGACTGCCCGGCGATGGTGATCACCGAGTCATTGCCGATGACTTGCGCGGCGACCATCGCGGTGGCTTCCGGGATCACCGGATTGACCTTGCCCGGCATGATCGACGAACCCGGTTGCAGGCCCTCAAGTTCGATTTCTCCGAGACCGGCGAGCGGGCCCGAGTTCATCCAGCGCAGGTCATTGGCGATTTTCATCAGCGACACAGCGGTGGCCTTGAGCTGCCCAGAGACGGCGACGGCGGTGTCCTGCGAACCGATCAGGGCGAACAGATCCTTGCCCGGAGTGAACTGCACATTCGTCAGTTGGCTCAATTGGCGGCTGAAACGCGCGGCGAACTCAGGATGCGCATTGATCCCGGTGCCAACTGCCGTACCGCCCTGCGCCAGCGACTGCAGGCTCGGCAACAAATCCTGCAGGTGAGCGATATTGGCCTTGAGCTGCTGCGCCCAGCCATTGAGCACCTGGCTCATACGCACCGGCATCGCGTCCATCAGGTGGGTGCGACCGGTTTTGATGTGGTGATGCACTTGCCCGGCTTTCTTTTCGATCACCTGTACCAGGTGCAGCAGCGCTGGCAGCAGTTGTTCGTGCAAGGCCAGGGCGGCGCTGACGTGGATGGTGGTCGGGATGATGTCGTTGCTGCTCTGGCCACAGTTGACGTGATCGTTCGGATTGAGCGGTTCGTCGAGCAGACGGCTGGCGAGGGTCGCGATCACTTCGTTGGCGTTCATGTTGGAACTGGTGCCAGAACCGGTCTGGAAGATATCCACCGGGAAATGCTGCATGAAATCGCCTTCGAGCAGGCCTTGCGCCGCGTCGCTGATGGCCTTGCCTTGTGCGGCGCTGAGCTGATTGAGTTCGACGTTGGCCCGGGCAGCGGCGGCTTTGGCGAGGATCAGCGCGCGAATGAATTGGGTCGGCATCGGTTGGCCGCTGATCGGGAAGTTATCCACTGCGCGCTGGGTTTGCGCGCCGTAGAGAGCGTCCACCGGCACCCGCAGTTCGCCCATGCTGTCGCGCTCAATACGTGTCTTGGTCATCGGTAAATCCTTGGACTAATTCAATAAGAGGAATCGAGGGAAGCAGTTCGCAGGTGGCGAGCTGCCAGGTGTAGCGCTGCCAACGCTGGAGCCGGCAGTTACACCGCGACAGGCGCTCCATTTCACGCAACGGGCGCCAGGCTTGATCAAGACAGAGGCTGCGCCAGTGCCACGGCAACGCGATGTCGGTGGCCGTGTCGAGTAGCAGACGGAAGGAAGTTTCAGCGATGTTCCAGGGAGACGTCGCCGTGCAGCAGGCGAGATAACGGCCTTCGGCCAGGTAATGTTCGATCAGGCGCGGTTCGTCAGGATCCATCGCGCAACGGATCTGGCGACTCATCCAGCGCCAGCTTTCGAGGTATGGCTGCTCGTGCAAGGCAGAACTCATGATCCGGGACTCGTTCGGAGATGAGATTTATTATTAGATGATAATGAGAACCAAAACAAGAGTACCGAGTTACGCAGAGTCCATTGTGGGAGCGAACCTGCTCGCGAAGGCGTCGTGTCAGTCACCACTGCGATCGGCAGTTAAATCACTTTCGCAAGCAGGCTCGCTCCCACATGGTTTTGTGTGGGGCCAATAAAAAAGGCGCGCCACCCGTTGAGGTGGCGCGCCTTGTTTTGTGACGGCTGAGGTTAGCTGCCCGCTACCGTCATCCGCTCGATCAGCACCGAGCCTGTACGAATGTTGCTGCGCAGTTCCAGATCATTACCGACCGCGACGATCTGCTTGAACATGTCGCGCATGTTGCCGGCGATGGTCACTTCCTGCACCGCGAACTGGATTTCGCCGTTCTCGACCCAGAAACCTGCCGCCCCGCGCGAATAGTCGCCGGTGACCATGTTCAAGCCATGGCCCATCAATTCGGTGACCAACAGCCCACGACCCATACGGCGCAGCAGCGCCGCCTGATCTTCATCGCCGTGCGTCACGAACAGGTTGTGCACGCCGCCGGCGTTGGCGGTGCTCGGCATGCCGAGTTTGCGCCCGGAGTACGTGCCGAGGATGTACGACACCAGCTCGCCCTTCTCGACGAACGGTTTGGCGTAGGTCGCCAGGCCATCACCGTCGTAGGACGCACTGCCCATGGCGCGCATCAGGTGTGGACGTTCGTCGATCGTCAGCCACTCCGGAAACAGCTTCTGCCCTAGCGTGCCTTCCAGGAACGACGATTTGCGGTACAGACTGCCGCCAGACACCGCCGACAAGAAGCTGCCGAACAAGCCCCCGGCCAGCTCAGCGGAGAACAGCACCGGCACTTCGCAGGTCGGCACCGGACGTGCGCCCAGACGGCTCGCCGCCCGTTGCGCGGCACGCTGGCCGATACTCACCGGGTCTGCGAGCAGACTGCCCTGACGATTGACGTCATACCAGTAATCACGCTGCATCTGGCCGTCGGCTTCAGCGATCATCACGCAGCTGAGGCTGTGCCGGGTCGACGCATAACCACCGACAAAACCGTGGCTGTTGCCATACACACGGCAGCCCTGATGGGTGCTGAGCGTGGTGCCGTCGGCATTCTTGATCCGCGCATCGGCATCGAACGCGGCCGCTTCACAGAGCAACGCCTTCTCGATGGCTTGTTCCGGGGTGATGTCCCATTCATGGAACAGGTCGAAATCCTGCTGATCCTTGGCCATCAGTGCCGCATCGGCCAGGCCCGAGGCTTCGTCTTCAGAGGTGTGTTTGGCGATTGCCAGTGCCGCAGCAACCGTTTCGCGAATCGCATCCGGCCCGGTGGCGGACGTGCTGGCCGAGCCTTTGCGCTGCCCCACGTACAGAGTAATGCCAAAGCCCTGATCGCGGTTGAACTCGACCGTCTCGACCTCACGCTGGCGCACCGATGTCGACAAACCCTGCTCCAGCGACACCGCTACTTCGCAGGCACTGGCGCCCTGACGCTTGGCTTCGGCGATGATCTGCTCGACCTGTTCCTGCAGTGCCGGCAATGCTTGCGGGCCGACGCTTTGAACTGCACTCATGCTCATCTCCACTCAAATTCTGCTTTCGGCTGGGGTCATCGAGCGACCGGGCCGGACAAGCGGCCCCCGACTGGTTATCATGGCGGCGTTTCTTTGCGGACTGCCACCATGGTTGATTCTTACGACGACTCCCTCGATACGGGAGAAAAAAGCAAATCTCAGGTCAAACGCGAGCTGCATGCTCTGGTTGACCTTGGCGAGCGCCTTACAACACTCAAGCCCGACTTGCAGGCAAAACTGCCATTGACCGACGCTTTGCGCCGGGCCCTGGCCGATGCGCCCAAGCACACCGCGAACATCGCGCGTAAACGGCACCTGCAGTTCATCGGCAAACTGATGCGCGATCAGGACACTGACGCGATTCTGACGTTGCTCGATCAACTCGATGCCTCCACCCGTCAGTACAACGAGCGTTTCCACAACCTCGAACGCTGGCGTGACCGCCTGATCGCCGGTGACGATGCCGTGCTGGAGAAATTCGTCGTCGAGTACCCGGACGCCGATCGCCAGCAATTGCGTTCCCTGATCCGTCAGGCTCAGCACGAGGTTGCGCAAAACAAACCTCCTGCTTCCAGCCGCAAGATCTTCAAGTACATCCGTGAGCTGGACGATACCCAACGCGGCCTGCGTTGATATTCGCCATCGGGTGGCCGCACTGTGCGCCACCCGCAGCTCCATCCCCTTTTATGCGCCCGTGCCACCCACGGTGATCGCATCGATCTTCAATGTTGGCTGACCGACACCCACCGGCACCGACTGTCCATCCTTGCCACATGTGCCCACACCGCTGTCCAGCGCCAGATCGTTACCGACCATCGACACCCGGCTCATCGCTTCAGGGCCGTTGCCGATCAACGTCGCGCCTTTGACCGGCGCAGTGATCTTGCCGTCCTCGATCAAGTAGGCCTCGCTGGTGGAGAACACGAACTTGCCGCTGGTGATGTCGACCTGACCGCCGCCAAGGTTGGCGCAGTAGATGCCTTTCTTCACCGAGGCGATGATTTCCGCCGGATCGCTTTCGCCACCGAGCATGTAGGTGTTGGTCATGCGCGGCATCGGCAGATGCGCGTAGGACTCGCGACGACCGTTACCAGTACGGGCCACGCCCATCAGGCGCGCGTTGAGCTTGTCCTGCATGTAGCCCTTGAGCACGCCGTTTTCGATCAGCGTAGTGCACTCGGTCGGAGTGCCCTCGTCGTCGACGCTCAGCGAGCCGCGACGACCACTCAGAGTGCCGTCATCGACGATAGTGCACAGCTTGGAGGCAACCATTTCACCCATGCGCCCGCTGTAGGCAGAGCTGCCCTTGCGGTTGAAGTCGCCTTCCAGACCGTGGCCGACCGCTTCGTGCAGCAGCACGCCGGACCAGCCCGACCCCAACACCACCGGCAAGGTACCGGCCGGCGCCGGGATCGCTTCCAGGTTCACCAGTGCCTGACGCAGCGCTTCACGGGCATAGCCCATGGCGCGGTCTTCGGCGAGGAAATAGCGATAGTCGGTCCGCCCGCCACCGCCATGTCCGCCGCGCTCGCGACGGCCATTCTGCTCGACGATCACGCTGACGTTGAAACGCACCAGCGGACGCACATCGGCGGCCAGACCACCGTCGGTGGACGCCACCAGAATCCGCTCCCAGACCCCGGCCATGCTCACACTGACCTGCTGAATTCGCGGATCGAGGGCGCGCGTGGCAACGTCGATGCGCTTGAGCAGCTCGACTTTTTCGGCACGGCTCAGCACTTCCAGCGGGTTGTCCGGTGCATACAACTGCGCGACATCCTGGGTGGTGAACGCCTGCACCGTACCGTTCTGCCCGGCGCGGGAGATCGAACGCGCGGCACGGGCCGCAGCGCCGAGGGCTTCGAGGGTGATCGCGTTGCTGTAGGCAAAACCGGTCTTCTCCCCGGACTGCGCACGCACGCCGACACCCTGGTCGAGGTTGAAGCTGCCTTCCTTGACGATTCCGTCTTCCAGCGACCACGACTCGGAGATCTGGCCCTGAAAATACAGGTCGGCAGCATCGATGCCCGGGCCGGCCAGGTCGCCGAGCACGCCTTGCAGGCTCTCGATCGTCACGCCGCCGGGCGCCAACAGGTGATCACTGACTGAGGACAACAACTCGCTCATAGGTTTACGCCTTAAATTCATGTTCTGAAGCAGGTCGCTGTGCGCCCTGCGAGAAAAACCGCCGATGATTCGTCACCGGCATTCGCGCCCTGATAGACGCTTGTTCATCACTGTCGCGTTCGGCCAACAACACCGCTTCGCCTTGATCCTGTTGCGCCAGCACACGGCCCCACGGATCGATGATCGCCGCGTGACCGAAGGTTTCCCGCGGTCCCGGGTGGGTCCCGCCCTGTGCTGCCGCCAACACATAACACTGAGTCTCGATGGCCCGGGCGCGAATCAGCACGTCCCAATGCGCCGCACCGGTCACTGCCGTAAATGCCGATGGAGCGGTGATCAACTCGGCACCGGCCGCGCGCAATTCGCTGTACAGCTCGGGAAAGCGCAGGTCGTAACACACCGTCAGACCGACTCGGCCCACCGGCGTATCCGCCACCACGACGCCGCTGCCATAAGCATAGTCATCGGATTCGCGATACCGCCCGCGATTGTCCGCCACATCGACATCGAACAGGTGCAACTTGTCATACCGCGCAACGGTTTCACCCTGATCATTGACCAGCAGCGAACAGGCGTGGGACTTGGCATCCGGCTGCCCAAGCGGCGGCAACGGCAACGTGCCGGCCACTATCCATAACTTGAGGTCGCGGGCGGTCTGTTTCAACCATGGCAGGATCGGGCCTTCGCCGAGCGCTTCGGCGCGGCCGATGTCGGCAATGTCGCGACGGCCCATGGCGGCGAAGTTTTCCGGCAGCACTGCCAGCTTCGCGCCGCCGGCCGCAGCCTGCTCGAGCAGGCGTCGGGCCTGGGCCAGATTGGCCAGTACATCGCTCTGGCTGACCATTTGAATCACCGCTAAAGACATGGCGCACTCCGCAACAGGTATGCGGCCATGCTACTCCATAGGCTTGGGATGTGGCTGTTCAAAAAGGCTTGTCAAAGGTGATTTTCGGCTCTTTCCACGGGCCTTTGACGGTGTATTTGACGCTGGCGAAGCGCGCCACGCGGTCACCGATCAACTTGTCGATCAGGAACAATGCCCCGCCGACGGCCGGCGCGCCGACAATCAGCGCGGCAATCGGCAGGTTGTTGGTCACCGGCAATGTCACCAGCAATTTCGCATCGACCTGCTCACGGACCAGGTCCAGCGTGCCGTTGAGTTCAATGTTGCTCGACGGCCCGGTCAGGCGGATCGGCTCGCGAGTGTCATACACACCGGCGTTGGCCACCAGCAAACCCTTGACCCGGTCGTAGCTCAAGCCTTTGCCAAACAAGTCGGAGAAGTCCAGTCGCAGGCGGCGGCCAATGGAGTTGAAGTTGAGCAGACCGAACACCCGCAGCGCCTGCGCGCCGCCCTCGACTTCGACGAACTGACCTTTATTGAGCGATGCATCCAGCGTGCCGGAGAAACGTTTGGTCGCCAGCCATGCCGGCGAACCAGGCCAGCGGCCATCGACGTCCATGTGAAATTCTTCGCTGGTCACGCTCGGTGCGAAGCCCCAGCCCTTGAGCACATCGGCGAGGTTCTTGCCGCTGATCCGGCCCTTGAACCAACTGTTGGTCGAGCCCGGTGTACCTTCCCAGCCGCCGTTACCCTGCAACAGGATGCCCTTGAGGCCCATGTCGAGGTTGTTCAAGGCGATGCCTTTGGCGGTCGGGCGCACCTTCAGCGACCAGCCTCCGACCAGATCCTGGCCCAGATACAACTGATTGATGGTGATATCCAGCGCGGGAATCTTCGTTGGGTCGACGGAAACCAGTGGGTCGGGCGAATTCTCGTCAGCCTGCACCGTCGGATCCGGCGCCGGCAGCCGCACGTATTGCAGATTGACCGCAATCGGTGCGCCTTTGGCATCGGGAAGGCTGGCCGAACCCTTGGCCTGCTGGCTGTCGAGCGACAGGTTCCAGGCCCACGGCTTGCGATTGACTTGCACCGCAGCCTGATCGAGCGTGGTGCCGAATGCAGTGAGCTTGCCCACCTTGAAATCGGCACTGTTGAGCAGTTGCCTGGCGCTGCCACCCGGATCGTTGCCGGCGTATTTATTGACCAGATCCTGCCACGGCGCGACGTCAAGTTCCGATAGCACACCGCGTATGCGCAAGCCCTTGGCGTCCGGCAAGACCGCGTCGCCGGTGCCGAGAAACAATTCGCCCCGACCATCGGCGATATTGCTCGGCGGCGCGGCGAAGGTGAAGCTGGCCAGTTGATCGTAACTGACCCAGTAGCGCCGCTCCGGGCCCTGCAAGGTCATGCGGAACACCGTGTCGCGCCCCTGCTCGGCCGACATGCCAAACGGCGCCGGCAGATCCACCGCGACGCCTTTCATGCTGGAACTGACCGTCAGTTGACTGTCGGTACCGTCCAGGTTCACCTGCAACTGATAAGGAATGGTCCCGGATACCGGCAACGGCTGGGTCACCCCCAGCCAGTCGGTGAGTTTCTTGACCTCGACCTGCCCGGAGGCCGCGACCCGGGTTTTGAGCTTGTTCGGGCTGCCATCGGCGAAAATCTGTGCGGTCACGGGCTTGTCGAAAGCCCTGGCAGCGATGTTCTGCCCGCTCAGCCCCTTGGCGCTGTCGAAGCGGAAATCACCCTTGAGCTGACTCAGTTCAAGCTTCGGCTCGGCCAGTTTCAGGCGCGCATTGGCGGTCTTGAAGTCGACGAGGATCTTCGGCAGATCGCCCTTTTCCAGCGGAATGTCGAGTTTGACCTTGCCCTGCAGATCGCCCTCGCCTTCCCACCCGGCAAAGGTCTCGCCGGTGCCAATCGGTGCGGTCTGCAGAATTTTCAGGCCATCGCCCAGCCCGCCGGCAAACCCGCCGTCAAGGAACAGATGCGTATGCTGCCCGGCCGGCACATGGGGAATGTTGACGAAAACATCGCTGACCTGGGTGTCGAGCAACTGGCCCTTGTCGGCCACGATGCGCACACCGCTGTCCTCGATGAACACGTCGCCGCTGACCTTGCTCACATGCGGCCAGCCCGGCTGGAACGCCAGCTCGGCGTCATGCACCTTGAAGAACAGACTGATGCTGCGATCAACGTCCTTGGCGTTTTTGCTCAGCGAGCCTTGGTACTGGAAGAAGCCCTGGTCCACCGCGCCCTTGAGGATCGCCGTGCGCAGCCACTCGTCGAGGGCCGGGCTGAGGACTTCGGGCAGGTATTTGGCGGTGTAACGACCGTCGCCATCGACCAGACCGACACGCAGGTCCATGTAGTCTTCCTGGGTATGATCGAAGTGCAGGCGGATCAGGAAGTCGCCGGCAATCTTGCCTTCCTCGCCCAACACCTTCAGGTATGGCGCGATCAGGGTGAAACCGTCTTTGTCGAGTTTCCAGGTCAACCGGGCGTTGGCCTGAATGTATTGCCATGGCTTGGCGAAAATCGGGTCGAGGTGCAGGACGAAATCCTTGCTGTCCATGCGCAATTCGCCACCGTCGAGGTTGCCGCTGAGGCTGCCACTGACGTTGCGCGCTGCCGGAGCACCGTGATAGGCATCGAAACCGACTTGATCCAGATTGGCCGCGAAGCTGAATTTCGAGCCGTCGGTGGCATTGGGACGAAAATCCAGCAGCACGTTGCGCAGCCCACCCGTCACCTTCAAGTGGTCGACGACAGTGGCGAAACCTTCCGGCAGCGGCCCCAGCGCATTCAGCAACGGGGTGATCGGCGTCAGATCGAAACGGTCAGCCTGCAAATGCCAGAGTTCTTCAACTTTATCAGTGGCCGCCGTCTGCTTGAGCTGCACATGGGATTCCCAGCGGGTCTCGCCGAAATTCATCGCCAGTGAGTCGAGGGTAACCGTCGCGCCGTCATCGTCGCGCTGGTAATAACCGTTGAGCGCCAGGTTGTTGATCCGGATCGGCTTGCGCTCGGCGTAGGCGCCGGTCAGTTGTGGCGCGTTCAAACGAATGACGGCGCTCTGCAGGGCACCGTCATTCCAGTTGACCCAGAGCTCGCCACCGGCCTTGATCTCGGAAAAATTCCACTGTTGGGTCAAACGCTCGGGCAGCCACTTCGACCAGTCGCTTTGCGGCAGGCTGACATAGCCCTCCACCGAGCTGTCCGGCAACTGCGTGGGACGGATCCGCGTACGCAGACTCATGGCCACCGGCTGCCCGTCAGGCAAGGTCAACCGCGCATCGAGACGCTGACGACTGGCCCCGGTTTTCAGGTTGAGGCCGACGTAGGTGAAGGTCATCGACGCTTGATTCAGCGGCTGCAAGGTCACCTGACTGTCGAGCACCGACAGTTGCTGAATCATCTGCGAGCGATTGAACAGTTGCTCGGGATCCAGCGGCTGATCGTTTTGCACCGGCAAGCCTTCCAGCGCCCAAGTGCCGTCCTGCGCTTCCTTGAGGCTGACCTTCAGACCGTTCAACTCCAGATGGGCGATGCGCACTTCGCGCGCCAGCAAGCTGCCCCAGAGATCCGGCACCGCGCGTACCCGGTCCAGACGCAAGGCATTCGCGCCATCGCCAACCATCACATCATGGGCCAGCAGGATCGGCGCAAATCCACTCCAGTTGCCTTCCAGTTCGCCGATCCGCAGCGGCATGCCAAGCGCGGCGCTGGCCTTGTCTTCGATATCGGCGCGGTACTCTGCCACCAGCGGCGTCAGTTCCCGACCGAGGCTGACGTACAACGCCATCAACACCAGAACCAACGCGCACAGGCCCAGCCCCCAGCGAGTGAGTGCGGCCAAAATGCGTGTCAGACGCTCCATGTCAGTTGGCTCCCATGGCGAAAATACTGCAAAAAGCTGAGGCCAGCCGTTGTGGATTAAATGTGCCGCAGGGGTTCAGAGCAGCACCACGTCATATTGTTCCTGGGAATACATGGTTTCGACCTGAAAACGTATGGTGCGACCGATGAACCCTTCAAGCTCGGCGACGTTACCGGATTCTTCATCGAGCAGTCGATCCACCACTTTCTGGTTCGCCAAGACGCGATAACCCTCGGCCTGATAGGCGCGGGCTTCACGCAGAATCTCGCGGAAAATTTCGTAACAGATGGTTTCCGGAGTTTTCAGTTTGCCGCGGCCCTGGCAGCTGCTGCACGGCTCGCACAGCACCTGTTCCAGACTTTCGCGGGTGCGCTTGCGGGTCATCTGCACCAGGCCCAGCTCGGTGATGCCGATGATGTTGGTCTTGGCGTGGTCGCGCTCCAGCTGTTTTTCCAGCGTGCGCAGGACCTGACGCTGGTGCTCTTCATCTTCCATGTCGATGAAGTCGATGATGATGATCCCGCCCAGGTTGCGCAGACGCAGTTGACGGGCAATCGCGGTGGCCGCTTCGAGATTGGTCTTGAAGATGGTCTCTTCGAGATTGCGATGACCGACGAACGCCCCGGTGTTGACGTCGATGGTGGTCATGGCTTCCGCCGGATCGACCACCAGATAACCGCCGGACTTGAGCGGTACTTTACGCTCGAGGGCTTTCTGGATTTCGTCTTCGACGCCATAGAGGTCGAAAATCGGTCGTTCGCCCGGGTAGTGTTCCAGACGGTCGGCGATTTCCGGCATCAGTTCGGCGACGAATTGCGTGGTTTTCTGGAAGGTTTCCCGCGAGTCGATGCGAATTTTCTCGATCTTCGGGCTGACCAGATCGCGCAAAGTACGCAAGGCCAGGCCGAGGTCTTCATAAATCACGCTCGGCGCGCCGATGGTCTGGATCTGCGCATTGATCTGATCCCACAGGCGCCGCAGATAGCGGATGTCCATGAGAATTTCATCGGCCCCGGCGCCTTCGGCGGCGGTACGCAGGATGAAGCCACCGGCCTCCTTGATCCCTTCCTTGGCCACACAATCGCTGACCACCTGTTTCAGGCGCTCTCGCTCGGCTTCGTCTTCGATTTTCAGGGAGATGCCGACGTGGGCAGTGCGCGGCATGTACACCAGATAGCGCGACGGAATCGACAGCTGCGTAGTCAGCCGCGCGCCTTTGGAGCCGATCGGGTCCTTGGTGACTTGCACCACCAGGCTCTGGCCTTCGTGCACCAGCGAGCTGATGCTCTCGACCGCCGGCCCTTCGCGCAGGGAGATTTCCGAGGCGTGAATGAAGGCGGCGCGATCCAGGCCGATGTCGACGAAAGCCGCCTGCATGCCCGGCAACACGCGCACGATCTTGCCTTTATAGATGTTGCCAACGATCCCGCGTTTTTGCGTGCGCTCGACGTGGACTTCTTGCAACACACCGTTTTCGACCACCGCCACACGCGATTCCATCGGCGTGATGTTGATCAGAATCTCTTCACTCATGGCAGGGTCTCGTTCAGGCATGTTCACGATAATGGCCGCATCTTGATTCGTACGACGCTCATTGCGCGTGGAGGTTTTGCCAACAGGGTATGCCGAAATGGCCCAACAGTTCTGCGGTTTCGCAAACCGGCAGCCCGACCACCGCCGAATAGCTGCCGTTGAGGCCCGCGACAAACACCGCGCCCAGGCCCTGAATGCCATAACCGCCGGCCTTGTCCCGGGGCTCGCCGCTGGCCCAGTAGGCGGCGGCTTCGTCGCGACTGATCGGGCGGAAGCGCACCAGACTGCGCACAACCTGCGACTCACAGCGCTCGCCTTCGAGCACGGCGATGGCCGTCAGCACTTCATGCTCCTTGCCGGACAACATCATCAGCATGGCGCATGCCTCGGCTTCGTCCACCGGTTTACCAAGAATTTTGCCGTCGAGTACCACGGCGGTGTCCGCTCCCAGCACGCAATACGCCGCGTCGGACGCGAGCGCGCGTTGACCGGCCTCGGCCTTGCCGCGCGCCAGACGCTCGACATAGGCCGAAGGCGATTCTTCGGCTAGTGGGGTTTCATCGATGTCCGCACTGATGGCGGAGAACGGCACGCCGATCTGCGTGAGCAATTCACGCCGGCGCGGCGATCCTGAGGCGAGGTACAGCGGCTTCATCAAAACATCTCCCTGTTCAGTGCCCAGCCTCACCGGATCAATTGATTTTGTAGCGGCGGCGCAATCCACGCAAAGCGAAGCTGACCCAAGGCCAGAGCAAGGCGCTGGTCAATGCCGGCAGCACCAGTGCCAGTGTTGGCTGGCGGTTGCCGGTCAGGGCGCTGAGCCATAGTTGAACCAACTGGGCGAGGCCGAAGATCACCAGGATGACCAGGCATTGCTGCCATATCGGGAACATCCGCAGGCGTTGCTGCAAGGACAGCACCAGGAACGTGATCAGGGTCAGGATCAAGGCGTTCTGACCGAGCAGATCGCCCTGCAGCACGTCTTCGGCCAGCCCCAGACAGAACGCTGTGACCATGCCGACCGTATGCGGCATATACAAGGCCCAGAATGTCAGGAGCAAGGCCAGCCACAGCGGACGCAGGATCTCCATGAAAATCGGTAGTGGCGAGACACTGAGCAGTATGCCAATCAGAAACGTCAGCCAGACAATCCAGCCGTTACGCGATGCGGTAGCCCCGACCATTATTCTTGTCTCCCGGTTGTTGCCGGCGCGATGACAGGCGGTTTGGCCGCCGGTCGAGCAGCAGGTTGACTCACCGGTGGCTTACTGGCTGCAGGTGGTTTTGCAGCAGCGGGCGGTTTGCTTGCAGCGGGCTTGGCCGGTGGAGTACTGGCAGCAGGTGCAGGGGGTGTTGCGGCGGCAGGCGGGGTCACGGTTTTCGGTACCGTTGCGGGAATCACCGGACCACCGCCCTGCGCATCGAGACTTTCCTGGGCCTGCGCCGCATCGTTGGCACGTTCTTCGGCCGTGCGATTGTCGCTGAACACCAGCAACATGTAGCGGCTGCGGTTCAGCGCGGCAGTCGGTACGGCACGAACGATGGCAAACGGCTGGCCGGAATCGTGGATCACTTCCTTCACGGTCGCGACCGGATAGCCTGCCGGGAAGCGCTGACCGAGACCGGAACTGACCAGCAGATCGCCTTCCTTGATGTCCGCCGTGTCGGCCACGTGGCGCAATTCCAGGCGCTCAGGATTGCCGGTGCCGCTGGCAATCGCCCGCAAACCGTTGCGATTGACCTGCACGGGAATGCTGTGAGTGCTGTCAGTGAGCAGCAGCACGCGAGAGGTGTACGGCATCAACTCGACCACCTGGCCCATCAAGCCGCGCGCATCGAGTACAGGCTGACCGAGGACCACGCCATCACGCTCACCTTTATTGATGATGATGCGATGAGTGAACGGGTTGGGGTCCATGCCGATCAACTCGGCCACTTCGACCTTTTCGTTGACCAGCGCGGAGGAATTGAGCAACTCGCGCAGCCGAACGTTCTGCTCGGTGAGGGCGGCAAGCTTCTGCATGCGACCCTGCAAGAGCAGGTTTTCGGTCTTGAGTTTTTCGTTTTCGGCGACAAGCTCGGTGCGGCTGCCGAACTGGCTGGCAATCCCTTCCCACAGCCGTCCAGGCAGGTCAGTGATCCAGTAGGCATCCATAAGCACCAGCGACGCTTGTTTGCGCGCAGGCTTGAGCAGATCGAAGCGGGCATCGACCACCATCAGCGCGATCGACAGCACGGCCAGCACCAACAGGCGCACGCCCAACGAAGGGCCCTTGGCGAAAAGCGGTTTAATAAGCCGCTCCTCCCAGGCAAATGTTCTGTTTATTCATACGGCATCAAACCGGCCTGGATGAAGACTGACAGAAGATAAACGCCAACAGGCAGCACTGCAAAGTGCTGCCTGCGCGCTCACCCACGTATTGCAAACCAGCACTTATTCGCTGGAGAGCAGGTCCATGGTGTGCTTGTCCATCATTTCCAATGCACGGCCACCGCCGCGAGCAACACAGGTCAGCGGGTCTTCGGCAACGATCACCGGCAGACCGGTTTCCTGGGCCAGCAACTTGTCGAGGTCACGCAACAGCGCGCCACCACCGGTCAGCACCAGGCCACGCTCGGCGATGTCGGAAGCCAGTTCCGGCGGCGACTGCTCCAGCGCGCTTTTCACGGCCTGAACGATGGTTGCCAGGGACTCTTGCAGAGCTTCCAGCACTTCGTTGGAGTTCAGGGTGAATGCACGTGGAACGCCTTCGGCCAGGTTACGACCGCGAACGTCGACTTCGCGAACTTCGCCGCCCGGGTAGGCGGTGCCGATTTCCTGCTTGATGCGCTCGGCGGTCGATTCACCGATCAGGCTGCCGTAGTTGCGGCGCACGTAGGTGATGATCGCTTCGTCGAAGCGGTCGCCGCCAACGCGCACGGATTCGGCATACACCACACCGTTCAGGGAGATCAGCGCGATTTCAGTGGTACCACCACCGATATCCACGACCATCGAGCCGCGCGCTTCTTCAACCGGCAGGCCGGCACCGATCGCAGCAGCCATTGGCTCTTCGATCAGGAACACTTCACGCGCACCGGCACCAAGGGCCGATTCACGGATGGCTCGACGCTCAACCTGAGTGGATTTGCATGGAACGCAGATCAGCACACGAGGGCTGGGCTGCAGAAAGCTGTTTTCGTGAACCTTGTTGATAAAGTATTGCAGCATCTTTTCGCAGACGCTGAAATCGGCAATAACGCCGTCCTTCATCGGACGAATGGCAGCAATGTTGCCCGGCGTACGGCCGAGCATGCGCTTGGCTTCGGTGCCGACAGCAACGACACTTTTCTGGTTACCGTGTGTCCGAATGGCCACAACCGACGGCTCATTCAGGACGATACCGCGCTCGCGCACGTAAATAAGGGTGTTGGCAGTGCCCAGGTCAATGGAAAGATCGCTGGAAAACATGCCACGCAGTTTCTTGAACATGGGAAAGGGACCCTAGGCAACGCGTGGGTAAAAAAGTGCGGCAAACTCTAACAACGACAGGGATTTTGGGCAAGGCGCCAATATGTTAAATTGGCCGCTTTTCTGTGCACCAAGCCCCACAATCGCGGCCTTATGACCGTAGAAGTGCGGTAGTGTTCCGACAATCTAACACACGGACGCCGTCCGTTCTGTTTTCCACAGGAGAATCCCGATGGCGCTAGAACGCTCCGACGTGGAAAAAATCGCTCATCTGGCCTGCCTTGGCCTCAATGATGCCGATCTTCCACACATTACTTCCGCCCTCAACAGCATTCTCGGGCTGGTCGACGAAATGCAGGCCGTCAATACCGACGGTATCGAGCCTTTGGCCCACCCGCTGGAAGCCAGTCAGCGCCTGCGCGCCGACGTCGTGACCGAGACCAATCACCGCGAGGCTTACCAGTCCATCGCACCAGCGGTCGAAAACGGCCTGTATCTGGTTCCGAAAGTCATCGACTAAAGGGAAAGAGCCTGCAATGCATCAAATGACTCTGGCCGAGATCGCCCGCGGTCTCGCCGATAAAAAGTTTTCCTCCGAAGAGCTGACCAAAGTCCTGCTGGCGCGCATCACCCAGCTCGATCCGCAGCTCAACAGTTTCATCAGCCTCACCGAAGAGCTGGCCATCGAGCAGGCGAAAGCCGCCGATGCACGCCGCGCCAACGGTGAGAGCGGCGCCCTGCTGGGTGCGCCGATCGCTCACAAGGACCTGTTCTGCACCCAGGGCATTCGCACCAGCTGCGGCTCGAAGATGCTCGACAACTTCAAAGCCCCGTACGACGCCACCGTGGTTGCGAAACTGGCCGCTGCCGGCGCCGTGACCCTGGGCAAGACCAACATGGACGAATTCGCCATGGGTTCGGCCAACGAGTCGAGCTGGTACGGCGCGGTGAAAAACCCGTGGAATCTGGAACACGTACCGGGCGGTTCGTCCGGCGGTTCGGCGGCGGCGGTTGCCGCTCGTCTGTTGCCAGCGGCCACGGCCACCGACACCGGCGGCTCGATCCGTCAGCCAGCCGCGTTCACCAACCTCACCGGCCTGAAACCGACCTACGGTCGTGTTTCGCGCTGGGGCATGATTGCTTACGCCTCCAGCCTCGATCAGGGCGGCCCGTTGGCACGCACTGCCGAAGACTGCGCAATTTTGTTGCAAGGTATGGCCGGGTTCGACCAGAACGACTCCACCAGCATCGACGAGCCGGTTCCGGATTACTCCGCCAGCCTCAACACTTCGCTGCAGGGCCTGCGCATCGGCGTGCCGAAGGAATACTTCAGCGCCGGTCTCGACCCGCGCATCGCCGAGCTGATCCAGAACAGCATCAAAGAGCTGCAGAAGCTCGGTGCGGTGATCAAGGAAATCAGCCTGCCGAACATGCAGCACGCAATCCCTGCGTACTACGTGATCGCGCCGGCAGAAGCCTCCTCGAACCTGTCGCGTTTCGACGGCGTGCGTTTCGGCCACCGTTGCGAGCAGCCGAAAGACCTGATCGACCTGTACAAACGCTCCCGTGGCGAAGGCTTCGGCCCGGAAGTCCAGCGCCGGATCATGGTCGGCGCCTACGCGCTGTCCGCCGGTTACTACGACGCCTACTACCTCAAAGCGCAGAAGATCCGTCGTCTGGTGAAGAACGACTTCATGGCGGCCTTTAATGAAGTCGACATCATCCTCGGCCCGACCACGCCGAACCCGGCCTGGAAACTCGGCGCCAAGAACAGCGACCCGGTCGCTGCCTATCTGGAAGACGTCTACACCATCACCGCCAACCTCGCGGGCCTGCCGGGCCTGTCGATGCCGGCCGGTTTTGTCGATGGTCTGCCGGTTGGCGTGCAGTTGCTCGCGCCGTATTTCCAGGAAGGTCGCCTGCTCAATGTTGCGCACCAGTATCAGCTCAACACTGACTGGCACACCCGCACCCCAACCGGCTTCTGAGGAGACACACATGCAATGGGAAGTCGTGATCGGGCTGGAGATTCACACTCAGCTCACCACCCGGTCGAAAATCTTTTCCGGTAGTTCCACCACGTTCGGTTCCGAGCCGAACACCCAGGCCAGCCTGATCGACCTGGGCATGCCCGGCGTGTTGCCGGTGCTGAACCAGGAAGCCGTGCGCATGGCGGTGATGTTCGGTCTGGCGATTGACGCCGAGATCGGTCAGCACAACGTGTTCGCCCGTAAAAACTACTTCTACCCAGACCTGCCGAAGGGCTACCAGATCAGCCAGATGGAGTTGCCGATCGTCGGCAAGGGCCACCTGGACATCGCCCTGGAAGACGGCACCGTCAAACGTGTCGGCATCACCCGCGCGCATCTGGAAGAAGACGCCGGCAAGAGCCTGCACGAAGAATTCAACGGTGCCACCGGCATCGACCTGAACCGTGCCGGCACGCCGCTGCTGGAAATCGTGTCCGAACCGGACATGCGCAGCGCCAAGGAAGCCGTGGCTTACGTCAAGGCGATCCACGCACTCGTGCGCTATCTGGGCATCTGCGACGGCAACATGGCTGAAGGCTCGCTGCGTTGCGACTGCAACGTGTCGATCCGTCCGAAAGGCCAGGTTGAATTCGGCACCCGCTGCGAGATCAAGAACGTCAACTCGTTCCGTTTCATCGAGAAGGCGATCAACTCCGAGATCCAGCGTCAGATCGAGTTGATCGAAGACGGCGGCAAAGTGATCCAGCAGACCCGTCTGTACGATCCGAACAAGGACGAGACCCGTCCGATGCGTTCCAAAGAGGAAGCCAACGACTACCGTTACTTCCCCGATCCGGACCTGCTGCCAGTGGTCATCGAAGAGTCGTTCCTGGGCGAGGTGCGCGCCACCCTGCCGGAACTGCCACCGCAGAAACGCGAGCGCTTCCAGGAGCAATTCGGTCTGTCGGTCTATGACGCCAGCGTCCTGGCCACCAGCCGCGAGCAAGCCGATTACTTCGAGAAAGTCGCGAGCATCGGCGGCGACGCCAAACTGGCAGCGAACTGGGTAATGGTCGAGTTGGGCAGCCTGCTCAACAAGCAAGGCCTGGACATCGACGAGTCGCCAGTGTCTGCCGAACTATTGGGCGGCATGCTGCAGCGCATCAAGGACAACACCATCTCCGGCAAGATCGCCAAGGTAGTGTTCGAAGCGATGGCCAACGGCGAAGGCAGCGCGGACGAGATCATCGACAAGCGCGGCCTCAAGCAAGTGACCGACACCGGCGCGATCTCCGCAGTGCTGGACGAAATGCTCGCGGCCAACGCCGAGCAAGTTGAACAATATCGTGCGGCTGATGAAGCCAAGCGCGGCAAAATGTTCGGCTTCTTCGTCGGCCAGGCCATGAAAGCCTCCAAAGGCAAGGCCAACCCGCAGCAAGTGAACGAACTGCTGAAAAGCAAGCTCGAAGGCTGACCACAATGGAGCCAGATCCAAAGCCTGGCTCCAATCCATGTGGGAGCAAACTTCTGTGGCAGCAGAGCTTCTGTGGTGAGGGGATTTATCCCCTCACTACAAAAGCTCGTATTCCACAAAGGATTATTCCCACAATTGTTTAGGGAAACCTTTGAATGAAGCGTCTGCTCATTGGCTGCGCCCTGCTCTCGCTACTGGCCGGTTGCGCCAGCAACGACATCATCGACCCGCACGGTTACGACCAGACCGGCGTCGCCTCCTATTACGGTGCCAAGCACCACGGTAAACGCACCGCCAGCGGCGAGGCGTTCAACCAGCATTCCCTGACCGCCGCCCATCGCCAACTGCCGTTCGGCACGCGGGTGAAGGTCACCAACCTGAAAAACGACAAATCCTGCATTGTGCGCATCAATGATCGCGGACCGCACACCCGTGGCCGCTTGATCGATGTCTCGCGTGAGGCTGCCGAACGACTTGGCATGCTCAGCAGCGGCACGGCGCGGGTTCGTATACAGGCTCTCGACGACTGATGGAGCGCTGACTATTTTTGCTCTGGCCGATTTACCGCTGATCAACGTGATCGAACTGCTCAGCGGCCTGTTTCTGCTGATCATCGGCGCCGAACTGATGGTACGCGCCGCTGTGCGTCTGGCCGCGCGCCTGCACGTGCGTCCGCTGATCATCGGCCTGACCATCGTCGCTCTCGGCAGCAGCGCCCCGCAAATGGCCGTCAGCTTGCAGGCGACACTGGCGCACAACCCCGACATCGCCGTCGGCAGCGTGATCGGCAGCAGTATCTTCAACATCCTGGTGACCCTCGGTCTGTCGGCGCTGATCATTCCGCTGCGGGTCTCCAGGCAACTGGTGCGCCTGGACATCCCACTGATGATCGGCGCCAGCCTGCTGGTGTTCGTCCTCGCGTGGAATGAACAGATCGGCCGCTTCGACGGCATTCTGTTGCTCGCCGCGCTGGCGCTGTATCTGGGCCTGCTGCTGCGCCAGTCGCGGCACTCGGCCCGGCCGCATTCGGAATTGCCGAACACGCCGCACGCACCGTGGTTCAGCAGTTTGCTGATGATCGTCGTTGGTTTGGCGCTGCTGGTGTTCGCCGGGCATTTGCTGCTGGGCGCGGCCGTGGCGGTGGCGACTGACCTGGGCTTCTCCGAGCGAGTGATCGGCCTGACCGTGGTCGCGGTCGGCACCTCATTGCCGGAACTCGCCACCTCGCTGATCGCCGCATTGCGCGGCCAGCGCGACATTGCGGTGGGCAACGTGATCGGCGCCAACCTGTTCAACCTGCTAGGGGTGCTCGGCATCACCGCGCTGATCGCACCAACCCCCTTGTCGGTGTCGCCCAACGCGCTGGATTTCGACCTGCCGGTGATGCTCGGCGTCGCCGCGCTTTGCCTGCCGGTGTTCTATTCCGGCTACCGCGTGACCCGTGCCGAAGGTTTGTTGCTGCTCGGTTTGTACCTGGCTTACGGGCTGCATGTGGTGTCGTTCACCACCGGCATGCCGCTGGCCGGCAAACTGGAAAAACTGATGCTGTTTTACGTGCTGCCGACGCTGCTGGCGTTCCTGTTGTTCACGTCCGTACGCGCCTGGCGCCGCCAACACCACAAGAGGGATGTGCCATGACCGATTCGAAGAAATCCGGGGTTGAAATCCGCCGTCAGGTAATGGGCGATGCGTTCGTTGATCGCGCGCTCGGCAACGCCACCGAGTTCACTCAGCCCTTGCAGGATTTCGTCAATGAACACGCCTGGGGTGGTGTGTGGAATCGCGAAGGTCTGCCGCTGAAAACCCGCAGCCTGATCACCCTGGCGGCGCTGACGGCATTGAAGTGCCCGCAGGAATTGAAAGGCCACGTGCGCGGTGCACTGAACAATGGCTGCACAGTGGAAGAGATTCGTGAGGCGCTGCTGCATTGCGCGGTGTATGCCGGCGTGCCGGCGGCGATTGATGCGTTTCGCGCGGCGCAGGAAGTGATCGACAGCTACCAGAAACCTGAGTGACTGATTGAAATTCGAGTAATCCGATCTGACGCCTTCGCGAGCAAACCCGCTCCCACAAGGTTCTTTGGTGTTATTGAAATCTGATTAACAACACAAAACCTGTGGGAGCGGGCTTGCTCGCGAAGAGGCCCTTTGCGCCACTGAAGATCTGTCAGTCAGATCCAGCCACCCCACTGCAACACAAAGATCCCGACATTGGTGGTCACCGCCGCCATCAGCGTGGTCAGCACAATGATCGCCGCCGCCAGCTCATGATTGCCCTGCGCCGCCCGGGCCATGACGAAACTGGCTGCCGCCGTCGGGCTGCCGAAGTACAGAAACAGAATCCCCAGCTCCGCCCCGCGAAAACCCCACAGCCACGCGCCGAGCGTCGCCAGCACTGGCAGGCCGATCATCTTCAGCAGGCTGGAACTGAGCGCCATGCTCCCGCTCTTGCGCAGCGCCGCCAGTGACAGCGTCCCGCCGATGCAGATCAGCGCCAGCGGCAAGGTGGTTTGCGCCAGATACTGGCCAGAGGTTTCCAGCCAGCCCGGCAGGCTGATCTTGAACCAGGCGAACGGCGCGGCAGCAATCACGCTGATGATCAGCGGGTTGCTGAACACGCTTTTGCAGATGCTCCACGGATCGGACTTGATCACCGGGCTGTACACCGCCAGCACGATGGTCGACAGGGTGTTGTAGAACAGGATCACCAGCGCCGCGAGGATCGCCCCGAGGGAAATCCCGTAGTCGCCGTACATGCTCGCCGCCAGTGCCAGGCCGATCACTCCGTTGTTGCCGCGAAACGCGCCCTGGGTATAGATACCGCGATCCTCGCGCGGGCAACGAAAAATCGCCCAACCCCAGGCCAGGGCGAAACTCGCCAGCGTGGCGAGCGCGAAGTAGATCAGCAGCGCCGGTTGCAAAGCAGCGTGCAGGTCGGCATGCAGGATTCCGAGAAACAGCAGCGCCGGCATGCTGACGTTGAACACCAGCGATGAGGCGGTGTGGATGAAGTTGTCGTTGATCCAGTCGATGCGTTTGAGCAACACCCCGAGAAACAGCATGGCGAACACCGGCGCGGTGATGTTCAGGGTTTCGAGGAAGATTGCCAGCATGCCGGAGAGCCTTGGGTGAGCGTCGTCAGGGGACTAATGATATGCCACTTTCACCCCGATCGTTCCCACGCTCTGCGTGGGAACGCCTCCTGTGACGCTCCGCGTCACGCTTTTGAGACGCGGAGCGTCCCGGGCTGCATTCCCACGCGGAGCGTGGGAACGATCAACGGCTCGGTATCAAGTAATCGGCGCCGGATTGAACAGGGTGATGTCGTTATGCAGCTTGTGCTTCTCCGCCCAGGTCTGCTGCTTGCCGCTCGCCACATCCAGGTAGTAGTGGAACAGCTCCCAGCCCAACTCCTCTATCGACGCCCGACCGGTGGCAATCCGTCCGGCATCGATGTCGATCAGGTCCGGCCAGCGCTGCGCCAGCTCGGTCCGGGTCGAGACCTTGACCACTGGCGCCATCGCCAATCCATACGGCGTACCCCGCCCGGTGGTGAACACATGCAGGTTCATCCCCGCCGCCAGTTGCAACGTGCCGCAGACAAAATCGCTGGCCGGGGTCGCGCAGAAAATCAGCCCTTTGCGTTTGAAGCGCTCGCCCGGGCCGAGCACGCCGTTGATCGCACTGCTGCCGGATTTGACGATCGAGCCCAGCGACTTCTCGACAATGTTCGACAGCCCGCCCTTCTTGTTGCCCGGCGTGGTGTTGGCGCTGCGATCCGCCTCGCCCTTGGCCAGGTAATGGTCGTACCAGTCCATCTCACGCACCAGTTCCTCGGCAACGGTTTTGGTTTCGGCGCGTGAAGTCAGCAGGTAAATCGCATCGCGCACTTCGGTGACTTCGGAAAACATCACCGTCGCCCCCGCACGCAACAACAAGTCCGAGGCGTAGCCCAGCGCCGGGTTGGCAGTGATCCCGGAAAACGCATCACTGCCACCGCACTGCATGCCGAGGATCAGCTCAGAGGCCGGCACGGTCTCGCGGCGGCGCTGGTCGAGCTTCTTCAAACGGACTTCCGCCAGCGCCATGATCTGCTCGATCATCTCAGTGAAACCGTGACTGGAATCCTGCAGGCGATACAGCCACGGCTCGCTCAGATCGACCGACGCATCGTCCTCGTGCATCACCTGCCCGGCCTGCAGTTTCTCGCAACCAAGGCTGATCACCAGCGCTTCGCCCCCCAGGTTCGGGTTGCGCGCCAGATTGCGCACAGTGCGGATCGGGATGTACGCATCGGTGGCGGTGATCGCCACGCCGCAGCCGTAACTGTGGGTCAACGCCACCACGTCATCGACGTGTGGATATTTCGGCAGCAGCTCGTCCTTGATGCGTTTCACCGCGTGATCGAGCACGCCGGTAACGCACTGCACCGTGGTGGTGATGCCAAGAATATTGCGCGTACCAACGGTGCCATCGGCATTGCGATAACCCTCGAAGGTGAAGCCTTCCAGCGGCGCCTGTGCGGCCGGCACTTCGGTGGACAGCGGCAGGCTGTCCAGCGGCGGCGCGGTCGGCATGCGCAGTTGATCTTCCTTGACCCAACTGCCACGCGGGATCGGCTGCAACGCGTAGCCGATGGTCTGGCCGTAGCGAATCACCTGGCCGCCCTCGGGAATGTCCTCGAGGGTGACCTTGTGGCTCTGCGGCACAAAGTCCACGGTCAGCAGACCGTCCGGGAACTCGGTGCCGGCCGGTACGCCTTGGTCGTTGACCACAATCACTACGTTGTCCCGCTCGTGCAGGCGGATGTAGCGCGGCGAGTCGGAATGTTCAATCAACTGCATGACGCCGCTCCTCAGGAATGCGCTTGAGACAATTTGCCGGTGATTTCAGAACCACCGTTGGTTGGCGGCTCTTTGAGCACCACCCGTTTGATCGGGCCGACGATCACCAAATAGCTGAACACCGCGACCAGTGCGTTGGCGCCGACAAACACCAGCGCCCATTTGAACGAACCGGTGGAGCTGATGATGTAGCCAATCACGATCGGTGTGGTGATCGAAGCGATGTTGCCGAACATGTTGAACAGACCGCCACTGAGGCCGGCGATCTGCTTCGGCGACGTATCGGAAACCACCGCCCAGCCCAGCGCACCGACGCCTTTGCCGAAGAAGGCCAGGGCCATGAAGCCGACCACCATCCATTCGATATCAACATAGTTGCAGGCGACAATACTGCTCGACACCAGCAAGCCACCAATGATTGGCGCCTTGCGAGCGAAGGTCAGCGAATGGCCCTTGCGCAGCAGGTAATCGGAAATCACCCCGCCGAGCACGCCACCGATGAAACCGCAGATTGCCGGCAGCGAAGCAATGAAACCGGCCTTGAGAATGGTCATGCCGCGTTCCTGCACCAGGTACACCGGGAACCAGGTCAGGAAGAAATAGGTAATGCCGTTGATGCAGTACTGGCCCAGATAAACGCCGAGCATCATGCGGTTGGTCAGCAACTGGCGAATGTAATCCCACTTCGGTCCGTCAGTCTTTTTGCCTTGTTTCACGTCCATGTCGACCATGCCGCCGTTGTCGGCGATGAACTGCACTTCGGCATCGTTGACCATCGGGTGTTGACGCGGGCTGTGGATAACCTTGAGCCAGATCCCCGAGAAGACGATGCCAAACACGCCCATGACGATGAACACATGTTCCCAGCCGAAGGTGTAGACGATCCAGCCCATCAGCGGTGCGAACAGCACGGTGGCGAAGTATTGCGCCGAGTTGAAGATCGCCGAGGCGGTGCCACGTTCTGCGGTCGGGAACCACGCCGCGACGATACGCGCGTTACCGGGGAACGATGGCGCTTCGGCCAGCCCCACCAGAAAGCGCAACATGAACAGCGCGACAATCGCCGTGGACATGCCGAACTCACCGACAAAGCCTTGCAGCACGGTGAACAGCGACCAGCAGAAAATGCTCAGCGCATAGACTTTTTTCGAGCCGAAGCGATCGAGCAGCCAGCCACCGGGAATCTGCCCGGCCACGTAGGCCCAACCGAAAGCGGAGAAGATATAACCGAGGGTGACCGCGTCGATACCGAGGTCTTTTTGCAGGCTGGAACCGGCGATGGCGATCGTGGCGCGATCGGCGTAGTTGATCGTGGTCACCAGGAACAGCATGAGCAGGATCAAATAGCGGACGTGAGTCGGCTTGGACGATTGCATGTAGATGTACTCCCACTGATTATTTTTATGCGCGGGTGAATCTTCTTGGGTCTGTCATCTGTGGGGGCTGCAAGCCAGCCCCCACAGGTATTGCAGGTATCAGGAACCGATGTAGGCCGTTTTCACGACTGTGTAGAACTCTTGCGCATAGCGGCCTTGCTCACGTGAGCCATAGGATGAACCCTTACGGCCACCGAACGGAACGTGATAATCGACACCGGCGGTCGGCAGGTTGACCATCACCATCCCGGCCTGGGAATGACGCTTGAAGTGGTTGGCGTACTTCAGCGAAGTCGTCGCGATACCCGCCGACAGACCGAACTCGGTGTCGTTGGCCATCGCCAGCGCCGCCTCGTAATCGGCCACGCGAACGATGTTGGCCACCGGGCCGAAGATCTCTTCACGGCTGATGCGCATCGACGCTTCGCTGTCGGCAAACAGCGTTGGCGCGAGGAAGTAACCTTCGGTGTCGCAAGTCACCAGACCACCGCCGCTGACCACACGCGCACCTTCGCTCTGGCCGATGTCGATGTACTTCAGGTCCTGTTCCAGTTGCGCTTGCGAGACCACCGGACCGATGTCGGTGCCGGACTTCAGCGCATGACCGACCTTGATCGACTGCATGCGCTCGGCCATCGCCTCGACGAACTTGTCGTGAATTCCGGCGGTGACGATCAAGCGACTCGATGCCGTGCAACGCTGGCCGGTGGAGTAGAACGCGCTCTGCACCGACAGCTCGACCGCTTGTTTGAGGTCGGCGTCGTCGAGAATGATCTGCGGGTTCTTGCCGCCCATTTCCAGTTGTACTTTGGCTTGGCGCGAAACGCAGTTGACTGCGATCTGCCGACCCACGCCAACCGAGCCGGTGAAGCTGATGCCGTCGACTTTCGGGCTCTGCACCAACGCATCGCCAACCACGCGACCGCTACCCATCACCAGGTTGAACACGCCGGCCGGGAAGCCTGCGCGGGAGATGATTTCTGCCAGCGCCCAGGCGCAACCCGGCACCAGGTCCGCCGGTTTCAGCACCACGCAGTTGCCGTAGGCCAGAGCCGGGGCGATCTTCCACGCTGGGATCGCAATCGGGAAGTTCCACGGAGTGATCAGACCGACCACGCCGAGGGCTTCGCGAGTCACTTCGACGTTGACGCCCGGGCGCACCGACGGCACGTAGTCGCCGGACAGACGCAGGCATTCACCGGCGAAGAATTTGAAAATGTTGCCGGCGCGGGTCACCTCGCCGATGGCTTCGGGCAGGGTCTTGCCCTCTTCACGGGCCAACAAAGTACCGAGCTCTTCGCGACGAGCCAGAATCTCAGTACCGACTTTATCCAGCGAATCGTGACGGGCCTGAATGCCGGAGGTCGACCAGGCCGGGAACGCGGCGCGGGCCGCATCGATGGCGGCGTTAACCTGAGTCAGGTCAGCCTTGGCGTAATCGCCGATGGTGTCGCTCAGTTCGGACGGGTTGATGTTGGCCGAGTAGTCGGCACCGGCGACCCATTCGCCGTTGATGTAGTTGTCGTAGCGTTTTGCATTTGTCACAGGGGCAGCCCTCAAATCTCAAAGCCTTCACGCAAAAAGCCGCTGATTGCTCAGCGGCCTCGCTTTTATCGGGTGTTACTGCGCACCTTGCTTGTCGATCAGCGCGGCGAGCATTTCGTACTCTTCGCCGGTCAGATCGGTCAGCGGCGCCCGCACCGGGCCTGCGTCATGGCCGGCGATTTTGGCCCCGGCCTTGACGATGCTCACGGCGTAACCGGCCTTGCGGTTGCGGATGTCGAGGTACGGCAGGAAGAAGTCATCGATGATCTTGCCGACGGTGGCGTGATCTTCACGGGCGATCGCGTGGTAGAAGTCCATCGCGGTTTTCGGGATGAAGTTGAACACCGCCGAGGAGTAAACCGGCACGCCCAGCGCCTTGTAGGCAGCAGCGTAGACTTCGGCGGTCGGCAGGCCACCGAGGTAGCTGAAGCGATCACCGAGGCGGCGACGGATCGACACCATCAGCTCGATATCGCCCAGGCCGTCCTTGTAGCCGATCAGGTTCGGGCAGCGCTCGGCCAGACGTTCCAGCAGCGCCGCGTTCAGACGGCAGACGTTGCGGTTGTAGACCACCACGCCGATGTTCACCGATTTGCACACCGCTTCAACGTGGGCGGCAACGCCATCCTGGCTGGCTTCGGTCAGGTAGTGCGGCAGCAGCAACAGGCCTTTGGCGCCCAGACGCTCGGCTTCCTGTGCGTACTCGATGGCCTGACGGGTCGAGCCGCCGACACCGGCCAGAATCGGCACGCTGGTGGCGCAGGTATCGACTGCAGTCTTGATGATTTCCGAATATTCACTGGCTGCCAGGGAGAAGAACTCACCGGTACCACCGGCGGCGAACAGTGCCGAAGCGCCGTACGGGGCCAGCCATTCCAGACGCTTGATGTAGCCGGCGCGGTTGAAATCGCCCTGAGCGTTGAAATCGGTGACCGGGAACGACAGCAGGCCGGCGGAGAGGATGGACTTCAGTTCTTGTGGATTCATTTTTCGAACACCCTGGGTAACAACGTTTTTTTGTGAGTTTTATGATTCAGCCAGCGCTGAAGTTGTAGGTCATCGTACAACTTAAAAAACAACCGTCAACTGCATTTCATCGCTGCCCGGCATTTTTTGTCGGACAAGATTCTTTCTTGACGTAGGAAAAATCTCGACTAGGATCGACTTTACTGTATATGCATACAGTTAAATTAAATCCACCGCCGACATATCAAGGAGAAAGAAATGTCCGGACTGCACCCCAAACCACAGGAAAGACCCAAGCCGGTTGTCGCCCGTTTCGATGATCTGTTCACCCCAAACGGCATCCGCTTCAGCGCCGACAACCCGCATCTGGTACTGCACATCGCCGATACTCACAGCGATGTCGAACCGGTCACCGCCCTCCCCCGCAAACCGCTCAAAGGCAAACCACAATTGCGCTTCGAAGGCGGCGAACACACGGCCATCGGTGACAACACCCTGCTGCGCTTCGTCGAAAACGCCGAACCGATCCGCGCGCAAAATGTGCAACTGCACTTGCCTAACGGACTCGCCCTGACCTATGGCCAGGTCGTGGCGCTGGCCGGCGATTTCTACGGGGTGGTCGACCGGCCGATCAACGAAGGCGCGACCCCGGCCGATCGCCTGAACCGCTTCAACGCCGCATTCGATTCCCTCGCCGTACTGCCGGCTTCTCGCGCCGAGGCACCGCAGATCCTCGCGGTCATGCAAAAAGAGATCGACGCGGTTAAACAAGCGATCAAGGACGGCAAGCCACCGCACGAAGCCTACGATGCATTAGGAGATACGTTGTCCGAAGAGTGGAACAAGCTCACCGGTGGTGGCAGTTTCGTCTCCGCGCTGTTCCCCCTCGGGCGATACCTGAAACTGGCAGCGAACAACGCCGACCACTTCGGTGAATGGGCCAGACTGGCTTACATCGCCGGCCATACCGCCGCCCTGCAGACCGCCGTCGCGGCCCGCGCCAATCACGATGAACAACAACTGGAACGGGCCTACGCGATGAACGCGTTCGCCGACCACTTCCTCACCGACCTGTTCTCCTCCGGCCACCTGCGCGTGCCGCGCAAAGAGATGGCAGCGGTGGTGACCCCGAGCGATCTCGGCTCGCTGGTGACGCGTTTCATGCACGACGAGGACAGCAAATTCGGCCTCAAGGTGCGCAACGCCCATGGCGATCAATGGCGCGCCTACGGCGACAAGCGCTACTTCGAGGCCAGCGACGCGGACAACCGCACCCAGGTCAATCTGGCGGTGCAGGCCTCGGCGGATGAAATCTTCGCCGCCTACCTCAGCGGTAATGTGCCCGCGCCGTCGGCGTACGCCGCACTGCAACGGCTGCCGGATCTGACGGCGGTACTGAATCTTTCCGACAACTTCTCGCCGCTGTTCCGCGTCGAGGGCGGCAAGGTGCTGCGGCGCAAAGACGTGAACAACCTCAACGACACCGCCACCATTGATGACTGGTGGGGCTGGAGCACGTACCTGCTGCTCAAGGACTACCACCCGACGGGCAACATCAATCAAGGAGAATGACCATGACGATCACATTGAAACTGGAACTGGCGTCGGGCCAATCGCTGCAAGGCGCACCGCTGGAGTTGCTGGCCGATGGCAAGCCGATTGCGCGGGGGGTTGTGGATCAATCAGGAGATGTAGCGTTTGCTGCCAAGCCTGGTAAAGCGCAACTGTCAGTGAGGGTGGATCGCTCGATATTGCCGCGCTGAATTCACCGGCCCCTTCGCGAGCAAGCCCGCTCCCACACTTGAAATGCATTTCAAGTGTGGGAGCGGGCTTGCTCGCGAAAGCGCTTTGTCGTTGCATGAATCAGCGGCTTACCGTTCGTCGAGACTGGTATTTATTACAGGTGCTTTGCTTTCGTGATCAAGACATTAATCAGGTCGTGCCGATATCGGCTTGGACGACCAAAAGGATCTTGAACATGAAAGACAAAAGCTTCGCTGTAACAATGCTGCCGGCTCCTTCGCTTAAAGAAGCGATTAATGGGGTGCTCTACGTTCATAACCTGATTGATCCCGCCCATGGGGAAGTGCCCGTGCTTCGAGACGCAGTCCCTGGGGACACGATCAAACTGACAGTGAGTAACTCGGACGGCTTCCTGGAATGGGATACAAAGATCGTACTGACTGATATCACCATCGAAAAGCCGATTGTATTGCCAATCCCGAAAGCGACGTTTGAAAGAATGCTCAATGCTGGAACGAACGCCGTATTGCAGTACTCCCTCGAAAGTGCGGGCAACCAAAAGCTTTCAATGCACCTGTCAATCGAGCTTAAAGACTGATTCAACCTCACCCCTGCGCCTGCGCCTCTTCATGAGCCTGGCGCAGTCTTTCGCGGCTGTTGGTCAAATGCAGGCGCATCGCCGCCCGCGCCGCGTCGGAATCCTGGCGGGCAATCGCCTCGTAGATTTCCTCGTGCTCACGGCTCAGGCGGTTCATGTAGTGCTGCTGATCATCGTGGGCCAGCCGCGCCGAATTCAGCCGGGTACGCGGAATGATGCTGGTGCCCAGGTGGGTCATGATGTCGGTGAAATAGCGGTTGCCGGTGGACAGGGCGATTTCCAGGTGGAAGGCGAAGTCCGACGCCACCGCATCGCTGGCGTGGGCCACGCTGTCGTTCAAGGCATCGAGGGCCGCGCGCATGGTTGCCAGTTGCTCGGGGCTGCGACGTTGCGCGGCAAGGCCGGCGGATTCCACTTCCAGGCTGATGCGCAATTCGAGAATGGCCAGCACGTCACGCAGGGTGACCACCGTGGCCGGGTCGATGCGGAAACCACTCGGGCTTGGCGTATCGAGCACGAAAGTGCCGATGCCGTGGCGGGTTTCCACCTGGCCTGCGGCCTGCAAACGGGAAATCGCCTCGCGCACCACGGTGCGGCTGACACCATGCTCCTGCATGATCGCCGACTCGGTGGGCAGCTTGTCGCCGCGCTTGAGCAGACCGTCGCGGATCTGCTCGGTCAGCACCGTCACCAGCTCCTGAGCCAGGCTGCGGCGCTTGCGCGGGAGGCGTGGGGTGTCGATCGGGTTTTCCATGGTTAACGTCTGGTCTCGAAAATTCGGCGTGGTTCGCATCATAGCGCAGGCGGGTTGTACGATCACTGTCGAGTCACAACAGCGCTTCTTGTAGGAGTGAGCCTGCTCGCGATTGCGGTTTCACATTCAACAAAGATGTCGACTGTTGCGCCGCTATCGCGAGCAGGCTCACTCCTACAGGGGCATGGTGGTGATCAGGCGGTCACGGCCTGTTCGACCAGATGCCCGCTGTCGATCCGCACATGCCGTGGGTGGAAGCGTTTGAGGCTGCTGCGGTGGCCGACGCTGACGATGCTCAGCCCCGGCAACTGATCGATCAGCGCCTGATACAGCGTCGCCTCGTCTTCTTCATCCATTGCCGACGTGGCTTCGTCCATGTACAGCCATTGCGGTGCGTAGAGCAGCGCGCGGGCGAAGGCCAGGCGTTGCTGCTCACCCGGCGACAGCATGCGCTGCCAGTGATTGGCTTCATCCAGACGCGCGACCAGGTGCGGCAGACGGCAGGTCTCCAGCACCTCGACGTAACGCTGCGGCGCGTAAGTGTCGCCCGGTTGTGGATAACTCAGGGCCTCGCGCAAGGTGCCGATCGGCAGGTACGGTTTCTGCGGCAGGAACAGATAGCGCGCCGCCGGCAGCCGGATGTTGCCGTGGCCCGCGGGCCACAAATGCCCCATCGCCCGCAACAGCGTGGACTTGCCGCTGCCGGAACGCCCGCTGAGCATTAACCGGTCACCCGGTTCCACCGTCATGTCGGCATTGGTCAGCAGGTGACGACCGTCGGCCAGGTCCAGGCCGAGATTGTGCACTTTCAATTCACTGCCCTGATTCTGCACATCGATGGCCGGGATGCGGTCTTCGTTGTCGGTCATGGCCTGACGGAAACTCAGCAGACGATCACAGGTGGCGCGCCATGCGGCAAGGTTCTGGTATGCACTGATGAACCAGCTGAAGCTCTCCTGGACATTGCCGAATGCCGAGCTGATTTGCATCAGTTCACCGAGTTCGATCTTGCCGGCGAGGTAACGCGGCGAGGCAACGATGAACGGGAAAATGATAGCTGCCTGGCTGTAACCAGCGGTGAAGAACGTCAGACGCTTGGACACTTTCATGATGTCCCAGAAGTTATGCCAGACATTGCCGAAGCGCCCACTCAAGCGGCGATTCTCGTTCGGTTCACCGTTATACAACGCGATGCTCTCGGCATTTTCGCGAATCCGCACCATGGAAAAACGCAGGTCGGCTTCAAAGCGTTGTTGTTGGTTGTTCAGGCCGATCAAGCGCCGACCGATCAAGTGCGTCAGCCAACTGCCCAGCACGGCGTAGACCAACACGCACCAGAACATGTAGCCGGGAATGGTGATGCCATAGACTTCAATGCTGCCCGACACGCCCCACAGAATGATCGAGAACGACACCAGGCTGACGATATTGCGCAGCAACCCGATACCCAACTCAAGGGTGTTGGAGGTGAAGTTGTTGAGGTCTTCGGAAATCCGCTGGTCCGGGTTATCGGTATAACCGCCCTGCTCCAGCTGGTAGTAATTCTTGTCGGCAAGCCAACGGGAGAAATGCTTTTCGGTCAGCCAGGCACGCCAGCGAATCGTCAGCATCTGCGTCAGATAAAGCCGATACACCGCGCCGATAATCGCCACCGCTGCAATCGCGCAGAAATACAGAATCAGCTGCCAGAACGCAGCTTCATCTTTCTTCTGCAAAGCGTTGTAGAAATCCTTGTACCAGGTGTTGAACCACACCGAGATCCCCACGCTGAGCAACGACAGCGCGATCACCGCAATCAGCAATGTCCAGGCCTTGCCCTTCTCTTCACTGCACCAGTAAGGCGTGATGATCCCCCACACCTTGCGAAAAAACTGCCCGCGCACAGCATCGTTGACCGCGGAATATTCAGCGTTCTGATTCATGGAAAAGGCTCGATAAAGAAAAGAACAGACACGCACCGATCATAGTTGATCGGTTCGTTTTATCGCGAGGGCTAGTCCGGCCCATTCAGGAAATGTTCAGCTTCAGAAACGTATCAGGCATATGGGCAACACCGTTCGTCGTGACTGTCAGAGTTGACAGTAGAGACCTGCTGTTCTCGATGATCAACTGCCGTGGCCTCCTGCACTCAACTTCCGTGAGCGTCAGGAGAACCCTACCCAACCCTGGCATCGAAAGGAATTGATCATGACTGCAGCAAAAAATCCACTCAACGCGCCAGCCAGCGAATCCATCGAAAACGAAAAACTGTCCATCAGCAAGCTGGGTGCAGCGGGTGCGACCTTCAGGCTTTCATCCAATGATCCGAAAGTCCATATCGGAAGCTTCTGGATCAGACAAGCCAACGAACAAAAAATCGAGGAGCAATCGACTAAAAAGAGTGAAGTCTCTTTTACGATTTCAAAAGCCGTTATCGAGACCTGGTTAGGGCTGCAACTCTTCGCACAATGCAACGCGATTCAAAATGGCGACGTTATCACTTCGCCAAAAACTCTCTTCACCGTTGTAGCTTGAACCCAAGCCGCTGCCCTTTAGCGCCGGGTAGCGGCTTTTGATTCAAAGTCTCATGGCACTCATGTGATTGACCCGAGCCAACAATCTTCAGCGACGAACCGGGCGCTTCTGCAGTTTGCGCTGCAGGGTGCGGCGGTGCATGCCCAGGGCGCGGGCAGTGGCGGAGATGTTGCCTTCGTGTTCGGTCAGCACACGCTGGATGTGTTCCCACTGCAGACGATCGACCGACATCGGGTTTTCCGGCACCAGGCTGTCGAGGTCAGCGTGCTCGGAGAGCAGCGCGGCCAGTACGTCGTCGGCGTCGGCCGGTTTGCACAGGTAGTTGCAGGCGCCGCGCTTGATCGCTTCGACCGCGGTGGCAATGCTCGAATAGCCGGTGAGGATCACCACGCGCATTTCCGGGTCCAGCTCCAGCAGCTTGGGCAGCAGCACCAGGCCGGAGTCGCCGTCCATTTTCAGGTCCAGCGCGGCGTAATCAGGCAAATCGGCCTGGGCGATGGTCAGACCTTCCTCGGCGGAACCTGCGGTGCTGACGCGAAAGCCACGGCGGGCCATGGCACGGGCCATCACCCGGGTGAAGGTCGCGTCGTCGTCGACCAGCAGCAAATGCGGCAGTTCTTCGCCTTCGACTTGGATTTCGTCACTCATGTTGGTCTCCTCGGGCGCCGTGGGGCAGGCGCAGCTCGGTGAGCGTGCCGCCTTCCTCATGACTATAGAGTTTCACTGAGCCGCCGGCGCGTGTCACGCTGGCCTTGCTCAAAAACAGGCCCAGGCCGAAACCTTTGCCCTTGGTGGTAAAAAACGGTTTGCCGATCTGTTCGGCGATGGCCAACGGCACACCGGCGCCGTGGTCACGAATGCTGATGGTCACGGTTTCCGCGTCCCAGTCCAACGTCACCTGGAGATTTTCCGGGCAGGCGTCGGCGGCATTGTTGAGCAAATTAAGCAGCGCCTGAGTCAGGTCCGGCGGCGGTGCCATGCGCGGCACGTTGCCCTGGCCGAGGCGGTGGAAGCGGTAACTGGCTTCCGGACGCATCAGGTGCCAGCGGTTCAGCGCTTCGTCGAGCCACTGGGTGACATCCTGCATTTCTACTGCCAGACGTCGGTTGGCCTCGGCGGCGCGCACCAGTTGTTGCAGGGTCTCTTTGCACAGTTTGACCTGATCCTGCAGCACCTTCAGATCGTCCTGCAGCATCGGGTCGGGATGATCCTGCTGCATTTCCTTGAGCAACACGCTCATGGTCGCCAGCGGCGTGCCGAGTTCATGGGCGGCGCCGGCGGCCTGAGTGGCGACAGCGAGCAACTGCTGATCACGCAGGCCCTCTTCGCGACGAATCGCCCGCAACTCCTCCTGACGACGCAGCTCTTCGGCCATGCGCGCAGCGAAGAAGGTGATCACCGCAGCAGCGAGGGCGAAGCTCAGCCACATGCCGTAGATCTGCAGGTTCTCGCGGGCGACCGGTAGGGTTTCCAGCGGATAGAAACGCGTGAGCATCACGGTGTACAGCGCCAGCGCGATACCCGACAGAATCACCGAATAACGCCACGGCAACGTCACCGCGGCGATGGTCAGCGGCACCAGATAATAGGACACGAACGGGTTGGTCGAACCGCCGGAGAAATACAGCAACGCACTGTGGATCACCAGATCACAGGCCAGTTGCAGGGCGTACTCGAGCTCGGTCACCGGCCACGATGTGCGCAGACGCACGGCGGTGAACACGCACAGCAGAATCGAGCAGCCGAGGGTCATCGCCAGTTGCACCCACGGCAACGGCAACAATTGCAGCCAGTAGGCCAGGCCTACGGAACCGGCCTGCGCGGCAAGTACCAGGGTGCGGATGAAAGTCAGCCGCCAGAGGTTCTGGCGAGTGGCGGAAGTCAGTTGTACGGGGGCGAGCATGAGCTCTCCTGATGAGCGCTCCAGGCGGATCGCACGGAGTATAACCAAGCCGCGACCCCGAGAGGCGAAAGTGCGGCAAACGACCACATGGCGCTGGCGGTAAATTCGGCTACTCGCATGCAATTCCCAAGGTTGAGGAGATCAACTGTGGTGAGGGGATTCATCCCCGATCGGCTACGCAGCAGTCGTAAAATCTGCAACCCCATTCTCCTGAAATAAATCTGGTTGCAGCATTTGGGGCGGCTTCGCCACCCATCGGGGATAAATCCCCTCACCACAGATTCCTCTCAGCTCAGAAATGCATGCCCCTGTGGGAGCGAGCCTGCTCGCGAATGGCTGCGCAGCAGCCCCCTGCATCTGTATAGAAGTTGTAACTGGGCGAACCCGGGCATAAAAGCTAGAGTCTGATGGTTTCACGCAGGGACGAACCAACACCTGCGCATTATTCAAGGAGCCTTCATGCACACCTTTCGCCGCAGCGCCGCCCTTCTCGCCCTGACCGTCGGCAGTGTCGCCAGCCTTCCGGCCCTGGCCGCCGATGAGCTGCACTACAACCAGATTTCCCTGCGCGCCGAAGTCAGCCAGGAAGTCGCCCGCGACCTGATGATCGTGACGCTCTACACCGAAGAGCAAAACACCGACCCGGCCAAACTCGCCGCCGACGTCAGCACCACCATGAACAAGGCGCTGGCCCAGGCCAAGCAAGTCAAGGACATCACCCTGCGCCAGGGCAGCCGCAACAGCTACCCGATCTACGACACTAAAGGCCAGAAGATCACCGGTTGGCGTGAACGCGCCGAACTGCGCCTGGAAAGCGCCGACTTCGCCGCCCTGTCCAAACTCACCGGCGAACTGCTGACCGACCTGAAAATGGGCGGCATGGACTTCGCCATCGCCGAGCCGACCCGCAAGGCCAGCGAAGACAAACTGCTCAAGGAAGCCGTCAGCGCCTTCAAGGCCCGCGCCCAACTGGCCACCGATGCCCTGGGCGGCAAGGGCTACAAAATCGTCAACCTGAACCTCAACAGCAACGGCTACCCACAACCGTACATGCGCGCCCCGATGATGATGAAAGCCGCCGGCATGGATTCAGCACCGGTGACGCCTGAAGTCGAAGCCGGCACCAGCCAGGTCAGCCTGACCGCCGATGGCTCGATCGAAGTGTTGATGCAGTGATTTGATGCGGGCTGAATGAAAAACCGGCGATCAGTGAATGATCGCCGGTTTTTTTGTGCCTGGAATTTGTGGTGAAAGATCCGACGCCTTCGCGAGCAGGCTCGCTCCCACATTTGGAATGCGATTTTCTGCGGGAGTGAGCCTGCTCGCGAAAAACGATGACGCGTTCTCAAGCCTGCGGATCAACCCGATCCAGCGCCCGGTTCACCGCCAGCTCGGCCAGACAAAAGTCTGCCCGCACAAAGCCGCCATAACGTAATTGCATACAGCGTACTGGCTGGCGGCAATTATGCGGGTATGGGCACTGAATGACTATGAACTGCCGGGTTCTCACGCCCGATCGCTGAATCTTCAGCGACAACCCAAGGCCAGAGAGCCGGCGTCCGACGGACAACCTGAAAACCTGAAAACCTTGTGGGAAGGTTCTGGTTATTTGAAACGATTTTAAACAGGCCAATCTGATTGGGTGACCGGGCGGGCCTCTTCGCGAGCAAGCCCGCTCCCACAGTGGGATTGGGTGTGGTCTGTTAAAGATTGGTCGGCTGGCAGGCAGCCATCGCGAGCAGGCTCACTCCTACAAATGGATCGCATGCAGCCTGCAAGACAATAGTCGGCTGTCAGGCAGGCTCCCACAGTTTTGATTTGCCTAAGCCCATGCGGCGCAGCCGCCCCACTCAACAGGATGAGCGCAAGCTCGGCTGCAGCTCTTGATCTTCTGGCCCCATCGGCAGGCTGAGTGGAGGGATTGATCCGGGGGTGGGAGCGTAGCGACCGTTTGGCGCAGCCAAACACAGCGAGAG